>DATHTC010000309.1:0-2113 GCA_035463735.1 Gaiellaceae bacterium
GTCGCGCTCCTCGAGGGCGAGCAGCATGACCGCGACGCCGCGACGGTAGTGCTCGCGGGCCTCGCGGAACCTCCGCTCGGACCCGCCGAGGCGTTCCGTCGGCGCCGCGCCGACGGCCTCCGCGAAGCTCCGCCCGCAGCCGCCGATCGGCGCGAGCACGCGCCCGTACTCGCGCACGGCGGCGGCGTCGCCGCGGAGAGCCGCTTCGAACCGCGCGCCTGCCTCGAACTCCCCCACCGCGCGACCGGCACCGGCGAAGCGCTCGTTCCACGCGGCCACCCTCGCGAGCCACGCGACCTCCGCTCGGGTCGCCCACGCGGA
Organism: Gaiellaceae bacterium; assembly: GCA_035463735.1. Classification (GTDB taxonomy): domain Bacteria; phylum Actinomycetota; class Thermoleophilia; order Gaiellales; family Gaiellaceae; genus DATHTC01. Next base: position 322 of record DATHTC010000309.1, read on the forward strand.
GGCGTCGCCCGCGGCCGGCCGCTCCGCCGGCGCTACGCGGCCGTCGGTGCCGCACGCGCCGAGGAGGAGCGAAGCGTAGCCGACGGCCCGGAACCGCCACATGCTCCCGCAACGGGCGTGATGCCCGCAGGTACGGCCCCTACACTGTCCGGCGATGACGACGACCGAGTACGAGTCCGTCCCGGCCGTCGCGAGCGACCGGGCGGAGGCGCCGCTCGGGACGGTCGTGATGAAGTTCGGCGGCACGTCCGTCGGCGACCCCGAGAAGGTCACGTCGGTCGCCCGGAGGCTGGTGGCCGCGCGTGAAGGGGGCGACCGCGTCGTCGGCGTCCTGTCCGCGATGGGGCACACGACCGACGAGCTGATCGCGCTGGCGCACCAGGTGTCCCCGCGACCGGTGCCACGGGAGATGGACATGCTCGTCTCGGTCGGGGAGCGGATCACCTGCGCGCTCGCGGCGATGGCGATCCACGACCTGGGCCACGAAGCGATCTCCCTCACGGGCTCACAGGCCGGGATCGTCACGGACACGGCCCACACGAAGGCGAAGATCGTCGAGGTGCGGGCGAGGCGCATCCACGAGGCGCTCGACGCCGGGAAGATCGTCCTCGTCGCCGGCTTCCAGGGCGTCTCGACCGCGTACGACGTGACGACCCTCGGCCGCGGCGGCACCGACCTCACCGCCGCCGCGCTCGCGTCCGCGCTCGGCGCGCGCGCGTGCGAGATCTACACCGACGTCGAAGGCGTCTTCACGGCCGACCCGCGCGTCGTCCCGGGGGCTCGGAAGCTCCACGCCGTCACCTACGACGAGATGCTCGAGCTCGCGGCGTCGGGGGCGAAGGTGCTGCAGCTCCGCTCCGTCGAGTTCGCGCGCAGCCACAACGTCGCCCTGCACGTCCGCTCGACGTTCTCCGACGCGGACGGGACCTGGATCACGGAGGAGGACGAGCGGATGCTCGAGAAGGCGATGATCTCCGGCGTCACCCACACCACGGAGGAGACGCTGTACCGCGTCGGCCGCGTGCCGGCCGCACGGCTCTTTCGCGCGCTGGCCGACGCCGGCGTGAACGTGGACACGATCGTGCAGGCGGGCGAGGAGATCGTGTTCTCGGCGCCCGCGGAGGACCGCCCCACGGCCGAGCCGGTGCTCGAGGACCTCGGGCTCTCGTGGTCGGCGCGCGACGACCTCGGCAAGGTGAGCGTCGTCGGGGCCGGGATGCGGAGCCATCCGGGGGTGGCGGCGAAGACATTCGCGACGCTCGACCGGCTCGGCATCCAGCCGGAGGTCGTCAGCACGTCGCCGATCAAGATCGCCTGCTACATCCCGGCCGACGACGTCGACGAGGCCGTCCGCGCGCTGCACGCGGCATTCGAGCTCGACCAGCCGAAGGCGGAGCGGACGCATGCGTAGGGACGCGCGCATCGGCGTGGTCGGCGCCACCGGCGCGGTCGGCACGGTCACGCTCGAGCTGCTGCGCGAGCGCAGCTACGCGAACGTCCGCGCGTTCGCCTCCGCCCGGTCCGCGGGCAGCCGCGTCGGCGACCTCGTCGTCGAGGAGGCGACGCCGGAGGCGCTCGCGGCGGGTGATCTCGACGTCGCGCTCTTCTCCGTGGGCACGTCCGCCTCGCGGGAGCTCGTCCCGCACGCCGTCCGGGGCGGTGCCGTGGCCGTGGACAAGTCGTCCGCCTACCGGCTCGAACCGGGGATCCCGCTCGTCGTCCCCGAGCTCAACGGCGAGCGAGCGCTCGAGCACGACGGCATCGTCGCCAACCCGAACTGCTGCGCGATCCC
>DATHTC010000310.1:0-12093 GCA_035463735.1 Gaiellaceae bacterium
CGTCCCCGCGAACCCGCCGCCGGCCTTGCGCTTGCCCGTGAAGACGCTGACCCAGCCGGGCCGCTCGCCGGGCTGCGAGGGCCGCTCCGCGACCCACACCGTGTTCGCGCTCGTCTCCCGGACGTAGTGGCGGCTCCTGTCGTCGCCGACGAAGACGCCGTCCAGGTCGCCGGTCGAGGTGGCCTGGAAGCCGGCGGCCTGCCGGTTCGGCCACGGGATCCCGTCCGGCGGGATCGCGGTGAACACGTCCGGGCCGAGGTCGTCGCCGGCGGAGCGGACGATCCGCGCGCCGCCCTGCGTCCACCGAAGCCGGAGCGAGCCCGTCTCGGCCCGCGCCCCCTTGGGGACGTCCCACCAGGAGCCGTTGATCCGGTCGCCGCTGATCGAGCCCTTGAGCACGTACGCGTACTTCAGGCCCGGGTGCTCCCCGAAGCCGTACACCTCGGTGCCGAGCTGGCGGAGGTAGAGCGCGCCGCCGTCGGCGCCGCGGTAGATCCGCGTCAGCGGCGTCCGGGACGGGCCGTTGGCCTGCGGGACGGCCTGGGCGGTCTGCGCGAGGGGCGCGGCCGCGGCCGGGGTCGCGCCGGCGATTGCGGCGAGGCCGGCGAGCGAGAGGACGAGTGCGATGAGGGTCGTGCGGGACACCGGAGACCTCCTCGGTCGTGACGTGGACTCCCGTACAACCCGCGCGGGGCGCGTTCCTTACGGCGGAGGAGCGAACTGCCGGCTCTCCGCGCTCCGCCGCCTCAGGTAGGGCCGGAAGGCCCGGTCGACCAGCTGCCGCACGCCGACGCCATCGGGGAGGACGATCCCGAGCACGGCCGGCCGTGGCGGGGCGCGCCTCCGCGGGCCGTCCGGCCCCGACCGAGGCGCCGAGACGGCAGACTCACGCCGAGACGCTCGTGGTTGCCGACCTCACGCTCGCCGATGTCGACCGCTCCCGATGGGTCTGACCCGTCGGGACGTGCGTGCCGACCTCCCGACCGGCACGGTCACCTTCCTGTTCACGGACGTCGAGGGCTCGACCCGGCTCCTGCGCGAGCTCGGAGCGGAGCAGTACGCGGCCGCCCTCGCCGAGCACCGGCGCGTGGTGCGCGAGGCGTCCGCGGCGCACGACGGCGTCGAGATCGACACCCAGGGCGACGCGTTCTTCGTCGTCTTCGCCACCGCCGGCGGGGCGCTCGCGGCCGCGACCGAGCTCACGGACCGCCTCGCGGAGGGGCCGATCCGCGTGCGCGTGGGCGTGCACACCGGGACGGCGCTCGTCACCGGCGAGGGATACGTGGGGGAGGACGTCCACGTCGCCGCCCGGATCGCGGCGGCCGGGCACGGCGGCCAGGTGCTCGTGTCCGCCGCGACCGCCGCGCTCTCGGCAGCCGGCTCTGTACGAAGTCGCCTCGTCGCGCTGGGCGAGCACCGGCTGAAGGACGTCGAGGCGCCGGTCGCGATCCTCCAGCTCGGCGACGCGCCCTTCCCGCCCCTGCGGACGAGCTCGAACACGAACCTCCCTCGCCCGGCGAGCTCGTTCGTCGGCCGCGAGCGCGAGCTCGAGGAGGTGCGCGCGCGGCTCGCGGGCGGCGTGCGCCTGCTCACCCTGACCGGCCCGGGCGGCTCGGGCAAGACCCGCCTCGCGATCGAGGCCGCCGCCGCGCTCGTCCCCGACTACGACGGGGGCGTCTTCTGGGTCGGGCTCGCGCCGCTCCGCGACCCCGGCCTCGTGGTCGAGACGGTCGCCCAGGCGCTCGGGGCGAGGGACGGCCTCGCCCCGCACATCGGTGAGCGGGAGCTGCTGCTGCTCCTCGACAACCTCGAGCAGGTGGTCGCGGCCGCACCGGAGCTCTCGGCGCTCCTCGCCGCCTGCCCAGGGCTCACGCTGCTCGTCACGAGCCGTGAGCTTCTCCGCGTGCAGGGCGAGGTCGAGCTCCCCGTCCCGCCCCTCGCCGAGCGCGAGGCCGTCGCGCTCTTCTGCGAGCGCGCGCAACTCGAGCCGTCGGACGAGATCACGGAGCTCTGCATCCGGCTCGACTCGCTCCCGCTCGCCGTCGAGCTGGCCGCCGCGCGCGCGAGGGCGCTCTCGCCGGGGCAGATCCTCAAGCGCCTCGCGCAGCGGCTCGACCTGCTCGCGGGCGGGCGCGACGCCGAGCCCCGCCAGCAGACGCTCCGGGCGACGATCGAGTGGAGTCACGACCTGCTGACGCCCGAGGAGCGGCTTCTGTTCGGCCGGCTCGCCGTCTTCGCCGGCGGCTGCACGCTCGAAGCGGCCGAGGAGGTCGCCGCCGCACGCGTGGAGACGCTGCAGTCGCTCGTCGAGAAGAGCCTCCTCCGCTTCTCCGACGAGCGGTACCGGATGCTCGAGACGATCCGCGAGTTCGCGGCCGAGCGCCTGACCCACGCGGAGGCGGACGCGCTCGCGCGCCGCCTTCGGAGCCACGTCGTCCGCGTCGCGGAGGCGGCCGCGCCCGAGCTGCACACCGGGAGCGAGAGCGCCGTGTCGGCGCGCCTCGCGCCGGATCACCCGAACGTGCGGGCGGCCGTGTCGCACGCCCTCGCCGCGGACGAGCCCGACGACGTCGGCCGGATCCTCGGGGCTCTCTACCCGTTCCTCATCTCGCACGGGCACCTCGCCGAGGGGCGCGAGTGGGCAGAGGCGACCCTCGCCGCTCGCGACCACCTCTCGAGCCGCTGCCTGGCCGAGGCGCTCGTCGCCGCCGGCGAGCTCGCGCGGTTCGCCGGCGACCTCGAGGGGGCCGTCGCGCTCAAGGAGGAGCTCGCGTCCGTGCAGGGCGAGCTCCTGCGTCCGAACTGGCGGGCCGCGACGCTCGCCGACCTCGCCGAGGTCGCCGTGGAGCAGGGCGACCTCGAGCGGGCACGGCGGTACGCGGAGCAGTGCGCGGCCGCCGGCGGCGGCGCCCGTGCCGCGCTCTGCTTCGCCGAGCTGGCGCTCCACGAGGGCGACCTGGCCGCGGCCGAGGCGCACGGGCTCGCGGCGGTCGCGGAGCTGCAGGAGGGCGCGTTCAACCACGCGTGCGGCCTGGAGATCCTCGGCGAGACGGCCCGCCGCGCCGGCGACGCGGCGCGCGCCCGCGACCGCTTCCGTGCCGCGCTCCGTGCGTTCGCGGCCCTGGCCGACGCCGGCGGCGTCGCCGACTGCCTCGACGGTCTCGCGCGCCTCGCGGCGGCCGTCGGAGACGGCGAGCGGGCCGGCCGTCTCCGGGGCGCCGCGGAGCGGCTTCGGGAGACGCGCGGCCGGCGACCGATCCGCGCCGACGTCCCGTTCCCCGACGTCCCGGGCGGCGCCCGGGCGGCGGGGGGCGCGCTCACGCTCGAGCAGGCCGTCGAGGAGGCGCTCGGGGAGGCGTGATGGGCCGCTACGCGGCGAGCCCGGCGGGCGCTCCGGCCTCCGCGGCGCCGACGCGCGGCCGGCCCGGGCGTCGAGGTTGAACGGGATCACCCGGTACCAGCTCTCCCTCGCCGCCGCGCTCAGGTCGACGAACCCCTCGTCGACGTCGGTCGCGCACCGGCGGCAGACGACCCTCCAGGGGCCGCCGCGAGCCGGCGCCCGCTGCACGCTGTAGTCCCTCGCACCCGCCGAGCCCTGCCACAGGACGCGCACGCCGACGCGTCCGACGAAGCTCGTCGGTCCGTACCGCACGGAGGTGATCGTGGGCGGAGGCGGCAGCCGGTGCCGCGGCACGCGCACGCCGGCCATCGCGTAGTTGTGGCGGCGGATCGCCTGCGCCCGCGCGGCCATGTCCGAGGCCGAGTTGACCATCGTCTGGAGGCCGGGGTAGTAGAGCGCCCACCACTGCCCGCTCTCGCCGTGGCGCGCGGTCGTCGGGTCGCTCGTGTCCGCGGGGATCGGCATCCAGCCGTGGCCCTCCCGGTGGGCCTGCAGCGCCCAGAACGCGTCGCCCGCGACCCCGGGCAGGCGCTCGAGCGTCGTCAGGAAGGAGCGGAAGCCGCGCAGCGTGGCGTAGTTCGTGCGGTCCCAGCCGTACTCGTAGGCGACGAAGGGCTTCCCCGCCGCGCGGCAGCGCTCGATCCCCGGCCGCACCGAGGCGAGCGGCTGGAACCAGTGCGGGTACACGAACGCGACGCAGACGTCCACCTCGGGCACGGCCGCGTTCGCCGGCCCCGACAGGATCAGGTGCCGCTGGTCGAGGCTGCGGACGAAGCGCGCGATGCGGCGCGTCCACGGCGTCGGGCTCCCGCCGCCGTTGAGCAGGTCCCAGCCGAGGATCGTGGGGTCGTCCCGGTACGCGACGCCGGTGTGGACGTTGACGTGCGTGAGCAGTCCCTGGATGTGCCGCTCGACGTCGGCGGCGACCCGCTCGTCCGTCCAGAACGGCTCCATGTTGATCAGCGAGCAGCCGGGGACCGAGATGCCGCGCCAGCGGAGGTAGACGCAGCCGGTCCCGCCGGCGCGCGCGTCGTCGCCGACGATCGTCGGGATGATCCGGATGCCGCGCTCCCGCGCCTCCTTCAGCGCGTAGTCCACCCGTTCGAGCGCGGCCGGGTTGAACCGGCCGGGCTCGGGCTCGAGGCAGAGCGGGCAGCCGACCGAGTCGCCCATGGTCTGGCTGCGCACGACCCTCGCGCCGAGCTCGAGCGCGGTGTCGAGCGCGTCCTCGATCTCGAAGTTCGTCGGGTACCGGGGGCCGGCCGGATCGAGCGGGCCGTAGCCGACGAGCCCGAGCCACTCGACGTTCGCGCCGCCGAAGCGGAACGGGCGCCCGTCCACGAGCAGCCGGGTACCGGATCGGGTCACGAACGAGTCTCCGGGGCGCTGCGACGGCGCGGCCTGGGTCGAGCCGGAGACGCCGAGGAAGGCGAGGACGAGCAGCGCGGCCGCGAGCCTCATCCGGCGCATCCTCGCAAGCGGGCGGCGGGCGCGACGGCTACGCCGACGCCCCGGCCGGCGCGAGCGAGCGGGCGACCGCCTCCCGCCACCCTCGGGCGTCGGCGCCCGCGGACGCGCGTTCGGCCCAGTACGACTCCGTGTCGGCGAGCGCGCGCAACGGGTCGACGGGTGGCGGGACGCGCTCGTGGGGCGGATGCCACGTGAGGACGAGGGGGACGAGCTCGCCCGCGGTGACGACGAAGTCGGCCCGGACGACGAGCCGCTCGCCGTCGGCGGTCACGGAGGCGCCGGGGAAGACGCGGTGCGAGCCCGCGGCGGCGTACGACGCGTCCGGGTGCCGAAGCAGGGGCCGGAGGCCGGCTCCGCCGACGGCGGCGTGGAGGTCCATCCGCACGCGCACGCGGCCGCGGACGCCCTCGACCAGCCGCACGATCCCGGGCGCGTCGACCCGTGGCGGCACGAAGTCGACGAGGCGGAGCGAGCCCTCCGTGGTGTCGACGTCCGTCTCGAGGACGGGCGAGTCGCCGCGGTACCGGCGGCGACTCGCGAGGACGGGTGCGACCGGGGCGATCCGCCAGCCCTCGTGCGGACCGTCGGCGAGCAGGGCGCACGAGCTCGCCGGGCCGCGCCGGAGGCAGAGACGGTCGACCGACCCGTCCCTGCCCACGAGCGCTGCCGCCCGGGCGTCTCCGAGGAGCGCGTGGCCCTCGAGCGGCGACGAGGTCATCGGCTTCACCGGTGCCTACGCGGCGCGGTCGGGCTCGGCGAGCAGCTGGGCGGCCGCCTCGGCGGCCTCTGCCTCCGCCGCGTCGTGCTCCCGGGACGGGAGGAAGCGGCCGACCACGCCGGCGGTGACGGCGGCGAGCACGGCGGCGACCAGGAGCCCGACGCCCATCGCGTGCGTGAACGCGTCGCCGGTCGTCGCCAGCACGCCGGCGGCGGCGTCGGGTGGGAGCTGCGCCGCGATCGCGTTGGCCGCGCCGACCGAGTCCTCGGCCGCAGCCTGCGCCTCGGGAGGCAGGCCGGCGAGCGTGCCCTCCACGTCGCGCGAGTAGAGGGAGCTGACGAGCGAGCCGACGACCGCCACGCCCAATGCCGCGGAGACCATCCGCGCCACCGTGTTCGTCGCCGAGGCGACGCCCGACTTCGCCGCCGGCACCGCACCCACGACCGCCTCGGTCGCCGGGGCCATGACCCAGCCCATCGCGAGCGTCAGCCCGAAGAACCAGGCGACGAGCGTCAGCGACCCCGTCTCCGGCTCCCAGAACGTGGTCACGGCCAGGAGCAGCGCGAGGCCGCCGAGGCCGGCAGCGACCACGCGTGACGTGCCCAGTCGCCGGACGGCCTTGGTCGACGAGCCGGCGCCGATCATCAGCCCGAGCGCCATCGGGCTCATCACCGCGCCCGCCTCGATCGCGCTGTAGCCGTGCGCGAACTGCAGGTACTGCGTGAGGGCGAAGATCGCGCCGAGCAGGGCGAAGAAGGCGACGCTGACCGCCGCGGTGCCGACGCTGAAGCTCGCGTTGCGGAAGAAGCCGAGGTCGAGCATCGGCTCCGGCGTGTGCCGCTCCCACCAGAAGAAGGTCGCGAGCAGGACGACGCTGGCCGTGAGCAATCCGACCACGCGGCCGCTCGTCCAGCCCAGCTCGGGCGCCTCGATGATCGCGTAGACGAGGACGCTGAAGCCGACGGTGGAGAGCGCGGCGCCGAGCAGGTCGAACGATCCCGGCCGCGGATCGCGGCTCTCGGGCACGTAGCGGATCCCGAGCAGCAGCGCGGCTGCCGCGAACGGGACGTTGACGAGGAAGACCGCCGACCAGTCGAACCACTCGAGGAGGAGCCCGCCGGTCAGCGGGCCGAGCCCGATCCCGACCGCCGCCAGCGCGGCCCAGATGCCGATCGCCTTCCCCCGTTCCTCGCCGCTGAACACGTTGGCGATGATCGAGAGCGTCGCCGGCATGATCAGCGCCGCGCCCACGCCCATCGCCGCGCGCACGGCAATCACCTCGTTGGCGGAGTCGGCGACGAGCGCGCCGAGGCTGGCGAGCCCGAACACCGACACGCCCGCCTGCAGCGCGAGCTTGCGCCCGAGGCGGTCGCCGAGCGTGCCGAAGACGAGCAGCAGTCCGGCGAACACCAGCAGGTAGGAGTCGACCATCCACTGCAGCTTCGAGGGGGAGGCGTCGAACTCGTCCTGCAGGGTCGGGAGGGCGACATTGAGGATCGTGTTGTCGAGCCCGATGATCACCAGGCTCAGCGACAGCACCGCGAGCGTCTTCCAACGTCGGGCGTGCTGCACGGGGTCGACGGTCATCGCTCTGCGCTCCTTTCGGCTCCGGGAGCCGTGTGGCGGGGTGAGAGGCCACCATGGCGCCGCGGCCGCGCCGTCGCACCGGCGATCTCGCCGGGCTTTCACCCGTCGCGCCCCGCGCCGCTTCCCCGGCGATCTCGCCGGGAGCGGCGAGAGGGCGGCGTTACGATCAGCGCCCATGCTCTACGGGAGAGACCCTGAGCGCTCCCGTATCGCCGAGCTTCTCGATGGCGCACGTGCCTCCCGCAGCGGCGTCCTGGTCATCTCGGGCGAGCCGGGTGTCGGCAAGTCGGCGCTCCTGGAGGACGCGCGCGACCGGGCCGCCGACATGCACGTGCTCGCCGGCGCCGGCGTGGAGTCGGAGGCGCACCTCCCGTTCGCAGCGCTGCACCAGCTCGTCCGCCCCGTCTTGGGCCACGTCGACGGGCTTCCGCCACCCCAGGCCGCCGCCCTCCGCGGCGCGCTCGGCCTCGCGCCCGAGGGCAGCAGCGACCGCTTCCTCGTCTCCCTGGCGACCCTGAGCCTGCTCGCGGAGGCCGCCGAGCGCCGGCCGCTCCTGTGCGTCGTCGACGACGCGCACTGGCTCGACGACGCGTCCGCGGACGCGCTCGTGTTCGTCGCCAGACGGCTGGATGCCGAGGGCATCGTGCTGCTCTTCGCCGCCCGCGAGGGCGAGCTCCGGCGGTTCGAGGCGCCCGGGCTCCCCGAGCTGCGACTCGGCGGGCTCGATCCCGCGGCGGCCGGGGCGCTGGTCGACCGGCACGCAGGCGCCGCGCTGTCGCCGGATCTTCGCGACCGGCTCGTCGCGGAGACGGGCGGCAACCCGCTCGCGCTGCTCGAGCTCTCCCCGGCGCTGAGCGACGCGCAGCTGTCGGGCGCCGAGCCCGTGCTCGCCCCGCTCCCGGTCGGCGAGCGTGTCGAGCGGGCGTTCCTCGCGCGCGTGGAGCGCCTGCCCGAGGAGACGCAGACACTCCTGCTCGTGACCGCCGCCGAGGACACCGGCGAGCTCGCGACCGTGTTGCGGGCCGCCGCGGAGCTCGGCGTCCCGGCCGAGGCGCTCGACGCCGCCGAGGAGGCGGGGCTCGCCCGCGTGCGGGGGACGCGGATCGAGCTTCGCCACCCGCTCGTCCGCTCCGCCGTCTACCAGGCGGCGCCGCTCTCGAGGCGGCAGGCCGCCCACCTCGCGCTCGCCGCCGTGCTCGAGGGCGAGCTCGAGGCCGATCGCCGCGCATGGCATCGGGCGGCCGCGAGCGTCGGGCCCGACCCGGCGGTGGGGGAGGAGCTCGAGCAGGCTGCCCAGCGGGCGCGGCGGCGGAGCGGATACGCGGCCGCGTCGCTCGCCTTCGAGCGGGCCGCTGCGCTGGCGGGCGACGAGCAGGATCGTGCGCGGCGGCTGACCTCGGCGGCGGAGAACGCCTGGCTCGCGGGTCGTATCGAGCGGGCGCTGACGTTGCTCGAGGTCGCGCGCCCGCTGGTGACGGAGCCGATCCAGCGCGCGGACGTGGACCGCTTCCTCGGGCTCGTCGAGATGACGCGCGGCGTCCCCGCCGACGCCTGCGAGCTCCTTCTTCGCGCGGCGACGGACGTGGCGCCGCTCGACGTCCAACGCGCGCTCGAGCTGCTCAACCTCGCCGGCCTCGCAGCGGCGTACGCCGGCGACAAGCAGGCGGCGGTCGCGATCGCGGATGCCGCCGGCGCGCTGGAGGTGGAGGAGCCGCCGCTCGCGCGCATGCTCGCGCAGCTCCTGATCGGGCTCGGCGCGTACGCGCGAGGCGACTTCGCCGACGCCGCGCCGAGGCTCCGCGCCGCGCTCGACGTGGCGCAGGAGCTCGACGACGAGGCGGGCGAGCAGCCGGTCGCGCTCCTGTTCGCGGGACGCGCCGCGCTGTACCTCGGCGACGACGTGGCGGCGTACCGGACGCACCGCGAGGCGGCGGCCCGGGCGCGGGCGGCGGGCGCGCTCAGCATCGTGGCGCAGATCCTCCCCCGTCTCGCCACCTCGGAGGTGTGGGCGGGCCGCTGGGCCTCCGCGACGGCCAGCGCCAGGGAGGGCATCCAGCTCGCGCGCGAGATCGGGCAGCACGACCTCGTCGCGCAGCAGCTCGTGCTGCTCGGGCTCGTCGCGGCCCTGCGCGGGTCGGAGGACGAGTGCCGCTCGCTCGCGGCCGAGAGCCGGGAGCTGGCCTCGGCGCGCGGGCTCGGGATCGTGGCCGAGATCGCGAGCTGGGCGCTGGCGGTGCTGGAGCTCGGCCTCGGCCGGTCGGAGGAGGCGCTGAGGCGCTGTCGCGAGATCTCCACCACGCCGGTCGTCTTCTGGGGCGCGCTCGACCGGATCGAGGCGGCGGTCCGAGCCGGGGAGCCCGAGACGGCCAGGGAGTGGCTGGCCCCGGTCGAGGCGTGGGCCGAGAGCACCGCCGTCGCCTGGGCACGTGCGGTGTCGCTCCACGCCCGCGCGCTCCTCACCGAGGGCGACGAGGCCGTGAGTCTCTTCCGGGCGGCGCTGGACGCGCACGGCGAGGCCGCCCGGCCGTTCGAGCGCGCCCGCAGCGAGCTCGCGTACGGCGAGCTCCTGCGCCGCTCGCGGCATCGCGTCGACGCGCGGGAGCACCTTCGGACCGCGCTCGACGGCTTCGAGGCCCTCGGTGCGGCACTGTGGGCCGAGCGGGCGCGTGTCGAGCTACGCGCGAGCGGCGAGACGGCGCGCAAGCGCGATCCGAGCACGAGAGCCGACCTCACCCCGCAGGAGCTCCAGATCGCCCGCTTCGTCGCGGAAGGGCTCACGAACCGGGACGTGGCCGCGCAGCTCTTCCTCAGCCCGCGCACGATCGACTTCCACCTCCGCAACGTCTACCGGAAGCTCGGCATCAGCTCCCGGACCGCGCTCGCCCGCCTCGACCTCGACGCGGCAAGCGTCGACGTACCGCACGCGGCGGCGGCGGGCCGTTCCTCACCCTGACCCGCCCCGCGGCTCGCGGGAGGCACGCTCGCCACGGAGCCTCAGCGGTAGCCGGTGGGATCCGGCGGGAGACCGGCCTCCTGCACCTCGACGAGGTAGCGCCAGGCGTCGGGCTGAGAGCCGTCGACGTCGGTGAAGCCGTACTCGCGCGCGAGGCCGCCGGAGGAGAGGGAGCCGCCGTTGCGGCGGTGCACGTCCGGCTCGGCGGCAAGCGCGGGCAGCTCGCCGCCCCAGATGTCGTTCACGAGCACGTCGAGCCGCCCCTGCTCCGCGTCGATCCGGCGCACCGCTGCCCCGTCCCGCGCCGCGCGTCGCGCCCGTCACCAGCGCGACCCTGCCCCCGAGGGGCGGCTCACGCGGTCACCTCGCGAGAGCGCGCGAGCATGGCCTCGAGCCCCGCGACGATGACGTCCACGCCGCGCTCGAACTCGGCCTCCCGCTCGGGCGCGACGAGCCACGGCGCAAGCTCCGCGATGCGCGGGAACTCCTCCGCCGGGAGCTCGCGCGGGTCGAGCCGCTCCTGCCCTCCGACGGGCTGCGCCCCGAGCGCGCGCCCGGTTACCTCCTCGAGCGCGAACCCGCGCGTGAAGCCGGCCAGGGTGCGGAAGGCGACGATCGCGCCGACCTCGTCGAAGCCGGCCTGCCGCAGGATCTCGAAGTTCGCGTCGAGGCGGCGCAGCGCCTCGGGCGTGTTCAGGGGGCGAGTCGTCACCAGCGCGAAGGCGTTCGGGTGCGCGTGCGCGGCGCGCCGGTACGAGCGGACGACGTGCCGGACGGCGTCCTGCCAGTTGCCCTCGACGGCGGGCGGGACCTCGATCTCCAGCACGATCAGCTCGACGATCCCGTCGAGCAGGGCCTCCTTCCCCGGCACGTGGCGGTAGAGCGACATCGCCTCCACGCCGAGCTCGCGGCCCAGCCGCCGCATCGTCAGCGCCTCCAGCCCCTCGGCGTCCACGACGGCGAGTGCGGCCTCGAGGACTCGGCGGCGGCTGAGGCGCTCTCTCACGCTTGACAGCTTACAGAGTAAGCTCGTACGCTTACGGTGTAACGCTTACGTTGTACGCAGGGAGGCGGCATGGGCGTCGCGGCGACGAAGACGACGAGGCTCAACCGGCTGCGAGGGCCCGTCGCGCTGGTGGCGCTGTGCGTCGTCCCCGTCCTCCTGTGGGTGCGCGCGGTGCGGCCGGAGGACCGCTTCGCCGGCACCTACGCGAGCCTGACGAGCCTCGCCGTGCTGCTCGCGCTCGCCGGGACGACGGCCTTCGGGCTCAACCTCGTCCTGGGCGCGCGGCTGCCGTTCGTCGAGCGGCTCTTCGGCGGCCTCGAGGGGATGTACCGCGTGCACCGCCGGACCGGCGAGGTCGCGTTCGCGCTCCTCGCCGGCCACGTCGTGCTGATCCTGGCCAGCCGCGCGACGATCTCCGCCGCCTCCGCGCTCGGTCTGCTCGCGCCGGGCGCCGGGTGGACGGTCTTCACCGGCGTGCTCGCGTTCTCGGCGATGACCGTGTCGCTGCTGCTGACGCTGTTCGTGCGCCTCGGGCACGAGCTGTTCGTCGCCGTCCAGCGCTCCTTCGGCTTCGTCTTCCTGCTCGCCTCGTACCACGTGTTCAAGACGCCCGGCGCGAAGGAGTCCTCCACGGCGCTGGGCGCCTACCTCGGCGTCGTCGCGACGGCCGGCGTGGCCGCATTCCTCTACCGCTCCGTGCTCGGGAGCCTGCTCGTGCGCCGGCGGCCGTACCGCGTCACGGCGGTGAACCGGCTGGACGACGCCGTCACGGAGATCGTGATGGAGCCGCTCGGCAGGCCGCTCGCGTTCACCCCCGGCCAGTCGGTCTTCGTCAACTTCCGCTCCGGTGCCTTCAGCGAGGCGCTCCACCCGTTCGAGCTCTCCCTGCGGCGCGAGGTCCTCTCGATTCGCGCCGGCGAGGCGCGGCGGCAGTTCCATCCGTTCTCGATCACGTCCGC
>DATHTC010000311.1:0-2831 GCA_035463735.1 Gaiellaceae bacterium
TCCGTGACCTGACGCTCGAGTTCGCACAGCCGGACCTCGAGACGTTCCCGCTGCTGCGCCTGGCGCGGGAAGCCGGAGAGCGCGGCGGCACCTTCCCCTGCGCCTACAACGCCGCCAACGAGGTCGCGGTGGAGGCGTTCCTGGCCGGCCGCCTGCCGTTCCTCGGCATCGCCGAGCTCGTCGAGCGCGCGCTCGACGCCGTCGACGGCGCGCCCGCCCGCGACCTCGGCGAGCTGCTGGAGGCGGACGCGTCGGCGCGCCGCGCCGCGGAGGGGGTGCTGCAGGCGGCATGAGCCTCGCCGTCGCGATCCTCGCGCTCGCCTTCCTGGTGCTGATCCACGAGGCGGGGCACTTCTTCACCGCCCGTGCCGTCGGCATGCGGCCGCGGAAGTTCTACGTCGGCTTCCCGCCCGCGCTGGCGAAGGTGACCCGCGGCGGGATCGAGTACGGGATCGGGACGATCCCCCTCGGCGGCTACGTGAAGATCCCGGGCATGCACCGCCCCGCGCCGTCCGACGTGGACGTGCACCTCGGGCGGGCCGCGCACGAGGAGGAGCCGGTCGCCGCCGCGGCGGAGCGCCTGAAGGGCGCGCTCGTCGACGGCGAGATGGAGCGGGCGCGCGCAGAGCTGCCCGCGCTGGCCGGCGCGGTCGAGGCGGCCGAGCTCACGCCCCCGGCGGCGAAAGCGGCCGAGCGAGGCCTGGTCGAGCTGGCGGACGGGCTCGGAGACGACGCCTACTGGCGGCAGCGGACGTGGAAGAAGGTCGCCGTCATCCTCGCGGGGCCGGCCACGAACTTCGCGCTCGCGGTCGTCCTCTTCACGATCCTGCTCATGCAGGGCACCTACCAGGTCGGCGTGCGGCTCGCGGCCGGGGACGGGGGGGAGGCGACGACGCGGATCGAGGAGGTGCTCGCGGGCTCACCGGCGGAGCGGGCCGGCCTCCGGCCGGGCGACACGGTCGTCACCGTCGACGGCGAGCGCGTCAGCGCCGCCGTGCTCCTCGACCGGATCCAGCAGTCGGAGGGGCGGCCGCTCGACCTCACCGTCCGCCGCGCAGGCGAGCTCGTGGCGGTCGACGACGTCCGCGCGCGCGAGATCGAGGGCAGGACGCTCGCCGAGGCGACAGGCCGCGCCTTCGAGATCACGGGGATCGTCGCCACGAGCGTCGCGGAGTTCTTCCCGCGGCTCGTCCAGGGCGAGGGGCGCGAGGACGTCGCGAGCCCGGTCGGGATCACCGACGCGTCCGCGCAGGCGCTGGACCGCGGCGTCGAGGACTTCCTCTTCGTCGTCGGGCTGATCAGCCTCTCGCTCGCGCTCCTGAACCTTCTCCCGCTGCTCCCGCTCGACGGCGGCCACATCGCGTTCTCGATCGTCGAGGGCGTCCGCCGGCGCGCGATCGGCCGCGAGGTCTACGAGCGCGTCTCGATCGTGGGCATCGCGGTGGTGCTGTTCCTGTTCGTGATCGGCCTCTCGAACGACATCGGCCGCATCTCGTCCTAGCGCCGCCCGCGGCCGCCGTGAACCCGATTCGAAACGCGACAAGTAACAGACTGTTGCTTTGTCGGTTTCAAGCCGCACGGGAGCCACTCAGGGGCTCGATGGCGACAGTCTTCCCACCCGGAACCTCGTTCGCAAGCGGACAAGTGACAGTCTGTTACTTGGCTACCCTCTGAGCGGCATGCCGAGCACGCGGCAGATCTCCGTCGGCGGCGTCGCGATCGGCGGCGGCGCGCCCGTCGCCGTCCAGTCGATGACGCTCACGAAGACGCACGACGTCGAGGCGACGACGGCGCAGATCGCCGCGCTCGCGAGCGCAGGCTGCGAGATCGTCCGCGTGGCCGTGCCGAAGACGGAGGACGCCGACGCGCTGCCGAGGATCGTCCGGCTCTCGCCGCTCCCCGTGATCGCGGACATCCACTTCAACGCAAGCCTCGCGCTGAAGGCGATCGAGGCGGGCGTCGCGGCCGTCCGCATCAATCCGGGGAACATCGGCGGCGACGACAAGGTCGCGCTCGTCGTCGACGCGGCGCGGCGCGCGCGCATCCCGATGCGGATCGGCGCCAACTCCGGCTCGCTCCCGAAGCACCTCGCCGACCTCGCCCAGCGGGACCAGGCCGAGGCGCTCGTCGAGGCTGCGCTCGAGGAGGTGCGGCTGCTGGAGCGGCTCGGGTTCCACGACTTCAAGCTGTCGGTGAAGTCGAGCCACGTGCCGACGATGATTCGCGCCTACCGCTTGCTCTCCGAGCGCGTGCCGTACCCGCTGCACCTGGGCGTGACCGAGGCCGGCACGCCGTTCAGCGGCTCGATCAAGAGCGCCGTCGGCATGGGCTCGCTGCTCGCGGACGGCATCGGCGACACCCTCCGCGTCTCGCTCACCGCCGACCCGGTCGAGGAGGTGCGGGTCGCCTGGGAGATCCTCAAGGCGCTCGGCCTGCGGGAACGCGGCCCCGTCATGATCGCCTGCCCGAGCTGCGGGCGCGACAACGTCGGCGTGCAGACGCTCGCCGAGCGGGTGGAGGCGCGCCTCGACGCGTACCCGCAGAGCTTCGAGGTCGCCGTGCTCGGCTGCGCCGTCAACGGCCCGGGGGAGGCGGGGGATGCCGACTTCGGGATCGCCGGCGGCCGCGACGTCGGCTTCGTGTACGCGCACGGCCGCGTGCTGAAGAAGGTGTCGTCCGACATCCTCGTGGACGAGCTCTTCCACGAGATCGACCGCTGGATCGCCGACGGGATGCGCCGCCCGAAGCGGCTGAAGATGGCGAAGCCCGCCGCGCTCGCGATGGCCGAGGCGAGCCTGATCCCGCTCGAGTAGCCTGCTTCGGCAACGATG
>DATHTC010000312.1:0-2792 GCA_035463735.1 Gaiellaceae bacterium
TTCGCGCTCCTCCGCTTCCTGGGGTGCACCTCCGACGCGGCCGAGACCGCCGCAGTGGCCGGCGGCGACGACCGCGCGTTCAACGCGGCGATGGCGCCCGCGGTCAACGGCTCGGGACGGGAGCTGATGGGGACGTTCGTCCGCACCGTCGGGGCCGGCCGGGCGGCGCTGCGCCGCGCGGCGCTCGTCGTGCGCGGGCTCGCGGAGCTGAAGGGCGACGGTCTGGCCGTCCACTGCGAGGTGGCGGCCATGCTGGCGGCGCGGGCGGGCCTCGAGCAGCCGGTCGTCCACGCGCTCGCGCATGCCTACGAGCGCTGGGACGGCAAGGGCGAGCCCGCGGGGCTCGCGGGCGACGCGATCCCCCTTGCGGTCCGGATCGCCCTCGTGGCGAAGGACGTCGACCTCGCGGTCCGGGCGGGCGAGGATCCCGGCGAGTGGCTGCGCACCCGGCGGGGGCGCGCCTACGACCCCGGCGTCGTCGACGCGTTCGAGCGGGTCGGGAGCGAGCTCCTGTCCGACCTCGACGGCGCCGACGAGTGGGAGCGCGCGCTCGCCGCCGAGCCCGAGCCCGCGGCGACGATCGAGGCCGACCGCCTCGACGCCGTCCTCGCCGCGTTCGCCGACTTCGCCGACCTCAAGTCACCGTGGATCCGCGGGCACTCGCGCCGGGTCGCGGCTCTGGCCGAGGAGGCGGCGCGGCTCGCGGGGCTCGACGAGGTTGCGTGCGCCCAGCTCCGTCGTGCGGGGCTCGTCCACGACCTCGGCCGGGTCGCCGTCGAGAACGGCGTCTGGGACAAGCCGGGGCCGCTCACGACGCCCGAGCGGGAGCGGGTGCGGCTGCACGCTTACTACACGGAGCGGATCCTCGTCCGGTGCACGGCACTGGCGTCGGTGGTCGGTCCGGCTTCGTCGCACCACGAGCGGCTCGACGGCTCCGGCTACCACCGCTCGCTCACCGCGGACGCCCTGTCGCGTGCCGACCGGATCCTGGCCGCGGCGGACGTGCTCGCCGCCCTCACCGCCGACCGGCCGCACCGGCCGGCGCTCGGGGACGACGCCGCGGCGCGGACGCTCGAGGCGGAGTCCCGAGCGGGGCTGGACCCCGATGCCGTCGCGTGCGTGCTGGCCGCCGCGGGACGGCGCGCGGCGCCCCGCGCCCGCCGCTGGCCGGCCGACCTCACGGACCGCGAGGTCGAGGTGCTCCGCCTGCTCGCGCGAGGGCGCTCCAACCGCGAGGTTGCCTCGGAGCTCGTGATCTCGCCGAAGACGGTCGGCCGCCACGTCGAGAACCTGTACCGGAAGCTCGGCGTCTCCTCGCGCGCCGCCGCCGCTGTCTTCGCGATGGAGCATCGCCTGCTGGACTGACCGGCGCGAAAAGATGGGGCGTTCGCCCGATTGTGGGGCGCCGCCGCCCGCCGCATACTCGAGCCCGTGACCAGCGCCGCCGAGGGATCGTGAGCACCGCCGCCGAGGCCCACGCCGTCGACGTCCCCGGCGAGGCTGCGCCCGACCGGCTGGCGCTCTCCGCGTTCACGGGAGCCGTCGTCATCGGGGGCTCGAACTTCGTCGCGATCCGCTTCAGCAACCGCGAGCTCGACCCGCTCTGGGGCGCCGGCCTCCGCTTCGTCCTCGCGGCAGCGGTGTTCGGCGTGCTGTTCGCGGCGCTGCGGCTGTCGCTCCCGCGCGGGCGCGACCTCGCGCTCGTCGCGATCTACGGACTGCTCACGATCGGCGGCACGTACGGCTGCCTGTACTGGGCCCTGCAGGAGGTCCCGGCCGGCATCGCCGCGGTCGTGCTGGCGGTCGGGCCGCTGCTGACGCTGCTCCTTGCGGTTGCACACGGGATGGAGCGGCTGCACCGGCGGGCCCTGTCCGGCGCGGTGGTGGCGCTCGCCGGCTCGGTCGTGATCTTCTTTCAGCCCGGCTCGATCTCGTTCGGCTGGGGCTCGTTCGCGCTCCTCGGCACCGCGGCGCTGTGCGCCTCGGAGGCCGTCGTCGTCTCCAGGCGCGCCCGTGGGCAGCACCCGGTGGCGATGAACTTCGTCGGCATGAGCGTCGGCTCGGTCGTGCTCCTCGCGCTCGCGTGGGCGGCCGGCGACCGCCTCGTGCTCCCGTCCGAGGGGGAGACACAGCTCGCGCTCCTCTACCTCATCGCCGCGACCGTCGGGCTGTTCCTGCTGGTGCTGTTCGTCGTGCAGCGCTGGACGGCGTCGGCGACCTCGTACACGTTCGTGCTGATGCCCGTCGTCGCGGTCGCGGTCGGCGCCCTGGTCGCGGGCGAGGCGATCACGGCGACGACGGTGGTCGGGGGCGCGATCGTCTGCGGCGGCGTGTACGTCGGCGCCGCCCGCCGGGGCTGAGGCCGCGGGCCGCCGGGAGGGTTCCCGGCGGCCCGCCTGTCTCGGCTCAGCGGAGCGAGACGGCGACCTGCTCCAGGAGGTCCATCGCCTCCTGCATCCCGCCCTCCATGCCGGAGTCGATGATCGCGTCACGGATCTCCTTGCTCGGGGCCTGGACGAGGATCTCGAGCGTCGTTCGCCCCTCGGCCTGGGAGAACGTCGCCGTGTTCAGCGTCCCGTTCTCGTCGCCGCCCGGCGCGCCCTCGTACACCTCCGTCGAGACGATCCGCTCGTTCGGGACGAGCTCCCGGTACTCGCCGTGGAAGGCGACCTCGAACCCGTCGGGCGTGACCATCACGTACCGCCACCGCCCACCGACGCGCAAGTCGATCTCGGCCAGCGTCACCTCGCCGCGCTGCCCGCTCCACCACCGCTTCACGAGCTCCGGCGTCG
>DATHTC010000313.1:0-3455 GCA_035463735.1 Gaiellaceae bacterium
TGTGGCGGTACTTCGCGCCGTGCATCCGCCGTGTCCAGGCCGTCGTCCACTCGGGGAAGCGCAGGGGGATCAGGTCGTGCACCATCGTCGACCGCAGCCCCGCCCGCTGCGCAGGGAACATCCAGTCGGAGAAGTGGAACACGTCGAGCCGCCCGGCGACGCGCTCCACCGGCGGCCGGCCCGCGCCGCTCCACGCCTCCCGCACCCAGCGCGCGCCGGGGACGAAGACGAGCCGCCGCGCCGCCGGCAGGCCGTCGAGGGCCGCGGGAATCGCACGCCACCCCTTCGGCCCGGTCAGCGCGAACGCCACCACTTCGTCCTCGCCGCCGGCCGCCGCGACGAGGCCGCGCAGCGAGCCGAGCACGTAGTTCCCGACCCCGGTGCGCGGGAGCGCCAGCGGCGAGACGTCGAAGACGATCCTCACGGACGCACGGCGAGATCCTCGACCCGCACCCCCAGCCGCCGCGGGTCGCCCCCGCCGGGAACCGTCGTCGGCGACACGCGAAGCGCGACGTCGCAGACGTCTCCACGCGGCTCCAGCGGCACCGTCACGAGCGCGCCGAGGGCACCGCGCCGGATGCGGGTGTCGCCCACCTGCTGCGGGCCGAGGTAGAGGTTCGGGTCGCGGGCGACGCGCAGGCGCAGCGTCCCGCCCTCGCACCGGAAGCGCCGAAGGCGGAGGACGGCGCCCGTCCAGCCGTCGTCGTAGAGGCCGCTGATCAGGTGCTCGACGCGGACGGGAGCCTCGGGGGCGACGACGCGCATGCCCTTCGTCGCGTCCCTCGCCACCACCGCGCCGGCGACGGGCACGGCCTCGTCGACCAGCACGTACTCGGCGTCGAAGCCGAGCTCGCCCGTCCGCGGATCGACGTCGGCGGCCGTCTGCCGGAGCCCCGACGGGAGCGGAGGGCCGAGGTGGCGGACGTCGCCGACGGAGCGGTTGAAGAACTCGTTCTGTCCGATCGTGAGCCAGTCGAGGCGGCCCGACCACAGGGCGGCGACGTCCGCGTCCGTGCCAACGGCACGGTCGATCCAGTCGCGCTCGGTCGTGATTCCCTGGAAGAGCGCGCCGATCGAGGCCTTCCGGATGCGCTGCTCGACCGGCTGCGAGCTGACGAGCAGGAACGCGAGCAGCACCGCCGGAAGCACCCAGCCCGCGCGCGGGGGGACGAGCAGCAGGAGCGCAGCCGCGACCGCGCCCGCGGCGAGCGCAGCGACCCACAGCCGGTCGAGGGGGATCCCCCACTCGTGCACGTCCCACCAGGCGAGCAGGCCGAACGTGTCCGAGACGGCGGAGACGTCGATCAGGCGCGCGAACGGGACGAAGGCGGGGAGGACGGCCGCGACCCCGACCGCGATCCAGGCGACCGGCCGCGGCCGCGGCAGCCCTCGCTCCAGCCAGAGCACGAGCGCGACGAAGAAGAGCGGTGCGACGTAGAACATGTTCCGCTCCTCGACGCGGAGCGAGTAGCGCGAGGCGAAGACGGCGACCTGGAGGAGCAGCCACACGGTCAGCACGGCCGAGCCGACGAGGAAGGCGCGCTCGCGGTCGCCGAAGCTGCGGACGAGCGCGAGGCACAGGAGGAGCGCCGCGAACGGGAGGATCCCGAGCGAGAGGTCGAGCTCGCAGACGTGCCACCACAGCCAGCGCAGCACCTCCACCGGGTCGTACGACTCCTCGCGCACCGTCTCATAGGCGCCGAGCAGGTCGAGCGGCGAGCGGCCGCGCACGAGCTGCGCGACGAGCACGAGCAGCGCCGCGCCCCCCGAGGCCGCGTACAGCCGCCACCATCGGCGCGGCGAGCGGCGCTCCACCGCCGCGAGCGCTAGCGGAGCGGTCAGCATCGCCGGGACGAACACGATCGCCTGCGCCCTCGTCGCGAACGCGAGCCCGATCGCCCCGAGCAGGAGCAGCGTGCGCGACCACGTCGGGCGCTCGAGGGAGGCGACGAGCGCGAGCGCCGCGAGCAGGAACAGCGGGAAGAAGGCGTTCTCCGTCATCAGCGTGCCGGCGTAGAGGAGCGACGGGAGCGCCGCCGTCAGGGCGGCCACGACGAGGGCGCCGGGCTGCGAGAGGACGCGCCGCGCGAGCAGGTACGCGGGCACGAGGGCGAGCGAGATCACCACGGCGTTGATCGCTTTCGCGGCGGCGTACGCCGACGGGACCTGCTCCCAGAGCGCCCACGCCGGCGCGATCAGCAGCGGGTAGACGACGCCGTACGCGCCCCCGGAGGCCTCGCCCCGGATCGCGAAGCCCTCGCCGGCGGCGAAGCTCTTCGCGAGCTCCGAGTAGATCAGCTCGTCGACCATGATCCACGGGGCGACCATGCGTCGGCCGAGGCCGTACCGGACTGCGACCGAGAGCACGACGAGGGCGACGAGCCACGCCCACGCCGGCACTGCGAGCGACGTCGCCCGAGCGCGGGCCGCCGCCTGCGTCATTCGCCGACCCGCGCCTCGCGCAGGCGCGCGCCGATGGCCGCGGCCTCGTCCGAGCCAGGCTCGATCCCGACCTCCGCGGCCGCCGCCGCGACCTCGCCCAGCACCGCCTCGCGGACGGCCGGACCGCCCGCCGCCTCCTCGAGCGCGGCGGCGTAGAGGTCTGCCGCCCGCTCGACGCCGTGCTCGCCGGCGACGTGGTCGCGCGCGGCGAGCCCCATCGCGGCACGGACGTCCTCCCGCCGGGCGAGCAGCTCGAGCGTCGCCGCGAGCACGTCCGTCTCGCGCTCGTCCACCGGCACCTTGAGCGCGACGGCGTCCGGCAGCTCGGCGAACCAGCCGACGTCGGAGACGACGAGCGGCCGGCCCAGCGAGAGCGCCCGGATCGCGCTCCCCGACGTCTCGCCCATCGTGGGCGCCCGCAGCGAGACGACGGCGTCACACGCCGCGAGCAGCGACCAGAACCGGCGCTCCTCGACGTACTCCTCGCGGAGGATCGCCCCGGGGGGCAGGCCGAGGCGCTCGATCCGTCCGGGAAGGTCGAGCTGCGGCGCCGCCTGCCCGACGAGCAGCAGCCGCGCCTCGGGCACGGCCTCGTGCACGCGGGCGAACGCGTCCAGCAGCTGCGGCAGCCGCTTGCTGGCGTTCAGGTGGCCGAGACAGCCGAGCACGGGGCCGTCGCCCAGGTCGACCGGGTCGACCTCCGGCTCGGGCCACGCCGGGTGCGGGATCCGCCACACAGGCCCCGGGTAGCCCCAGGCGCGCACGCGCTCCTCGACGTACCGGGAGTGGACGATCACGCCGCGTCCGCGCGTCGCGTCGAGGACGACACCCGCGAGCGGGAAGTCCTCCGGCCGCGTCTCCCAGAGGGGTGTCACGCACCCGTCGACCACGCCGAGGCCGAGCAGTCGCCCGGCGATCCCGTGGTCGCGCTCGAGCGCGGCGAGGTACTGCGCCACGTCCTTGCGGCCGAGCGTGAGCCCGGCGACGAGGTGGTGCAGCACCCACTCGTGGAG
>DATHTC010000314.1:0-3672 GCA_035463735.1 Gaiellaceae bacterium
CGTGCCCGCTATCGCGCCCGTCTCGGGGTTGAGGGCCAGGCCCGGCGGCAGCGCACCGGCTGCGACCGACCACGCGTACGGGCCGGCGCCGCCGTTCGGCTCGACCTTCGCCTCGAACGGGACGCCCACCTCGGAGGCGCCGACCGCGGGGACACTCAGGCCGAGCGGGCCGGCGATCACGAAGGTGAACTGCTTTATCCCGACGCGCTTCGGTCCCGGATCCTGCACCTTCAGCGTGAAGTTGTACGCGCCGGGAGTCGCGGGCGCGCCGGCGAGCAGGCCCTGCGGCGTGAGCGAGAGGCCGGGCGGGAGCGAGCCCTCGGACACCGACCAGGACTGCGAACCTCCCCCGAAAGCCTCCAGCGTCTTCGAGTACGGGACGCCGGCCCGGACGGGTCCGAGAGACGCGGTGGCGACGAGCAACTGCGGTAGCACGCGGATGTGGAAGTCCGCCTGCGAAGGCGTGCTGTTGCACGCAAGGGGACCCGGCTCGCCGTCGGTCAGCTCGACGAAGAAGTGGTAGTCGCCGGGCGTGGTGGGAATCCCCTTCAGCTCGCCGGTCCTGCGATCGAGCTCGAGCCCTGGCGGCCACGGCGCGGAGCCGGGCGAGAGGTGGAAGTCATAGGACGGCGGACAGCCCTCCTCGCCGACGAACTGGTGGTAGTACGGCTGCCCGACCACCCCGTCGGCGAGGACGTTCGGCTCCCCTTCGATGTCGAGCGCCGTCGCGGCGGGAACGCCGAGCAGCGCGACCACGGACGCGAGGACGAAGAGACGAAGACTGCGCAATGGAAACCCCCGGGAGTCGGCGAGAAGAAGCGCGCCGAAGGTACCAGGCGTTCACGAGGTCCTTGCCCCGCTTGACAATCTCCTTACGCTCGGCGTGGGATGGCCCATCCGGAGCTGGCGGCCGAGCAGGCGTACGTCGACCGCGCCTACGAGCAACTCGAGCGGATGCGGCAGGTCGTCGCCGGCGCCGCGGACTCCGCGGACGGCGAGGTCGCCGCGCTCGCGCTCGAGGCGTGGGCGCGCCGGCGACTGCGCACGTTCGAGGATGCCGACCGCGGGCTCTGCTTCGGGCGCCTCGACCTCGAGGGGACGCCGCGCCCGCTCTACGTCGGGCGCCGCTGGGTGCACGACGACGCGCACGAGATCCTCGTCGTCAACTGGCAGGCGCCCGCGGCGCGGCCGTTCTACACGGCCACGCCGGCCGAGCCGCAGCGCGTGCGACTCCGGCGGCGCTTCCGCACCCATGGCCGGCGGCTGCTCGACCTCAGCGACGAGGCGCTCGACGGCTCGCAGCTCGAGGGCGCCGCCGTCGCGGACTTCCTGCTGGAGGAGCTCGAGCGGGCGCGCGAGGGGCGGATGCGGGACATCGTGGCCACGATCCAGTCCGACCAGTACCGGCTGATCACGGCCGAGGCCGACGGCGCGCTGATCGTCCAGGGCGGCCCCGGGACCGGGAAGACGGCGGTCGGCCTCCACCGCGCCTCGTGGCTGCTGTACACGCACCGGCGCGAGCTCGGACGCCGCGGCGTGCTGGTCGTCGGCCCGAACCCGACGTTCATGGACTACGTCTCGCACGTGCTGCCGTCGCTCGGCGAGGACGCGGTCGAGCAGCGGGCCGTCGGTGAGCTCCTCGACGGCGTCGAGGCGACGCGGGAGGAGGCGCCCGACGTGGCGCGGCTCAAGGGCGACCTGCGGCTCGCGGCGGTGGTCCGGCGCGCGGTCGAGGCGGGGGTCTCGACGGCGCCCGAGCCGCTCGTGCTGCTCGTCGACGGCGCGATGGTGTCGGTCGAGGAGCCGGACGTGTCGGCGCTTCTGGAGGAGGCGCTGGCGTCGACCGAGGGCCTGCTGCCGGCGAAGGAGCGCTTCCGCGCGCTCCTCGTCCGCCGCTTCTACGCGCGCTACGGGCGGCGGCTCGGCGGCGCGGCGTACCTCGGCTTCGACGAGCTGGAGGCGGCGCTGCGACGGGGCGGCTTCCTGACGCGGTACCTCGATCGCGTGCTGCGGCTGCCTCGCCCGGAGGCGGTCGTGCGGCGGCTGCTGACCTCGCCGTCCGCCCTCGCGGCGGCGTCGGACGGCACGCTCGACGCGGCGGAGCGACGGCTGCTCCTGCGCGACCGTCCGCGCCGGGCCGCGGACCTCGCGTGGAGCGTGCACGACGTGCCCCTCCTGGACGAGGCGAAGGCGCTCGTGCACGGGCCGCCGGCGCGGCACGGGCACGTGATCGTCGACGAGGCGCAGGACCTCTCGCCGCTCCAGCTGCGGATGGTGGCGCGGCGCGCGGCGCGCGGGCTGACCATCCTCGGGGACGTGGCGCAGGGGACGGGGCCGGTGGCCTACGCCGGCTGGGACGAGCTCGCCGCCCACCTGCCGGAGGACGTCGACGTGCGGCTGGAGGAGCTGCGGCACGCGTACCGCGTCCCGGGCGAGATCATGGAGCTGGCGCTGCCGCTCCTCGACCGGATCGCGCCGGACGTCGAGCGGCCGCTCGCGTACCGCACCGGCGCCGCGCCGCCCCGCCTGCGCCGGGTGGCGGAGGGGACGGCGTTCGCCGAGGCTCTGCGCGAGGCGGCCTCGCTCGCGGCCGAGGACGGTCTCATCGCGGTGATCGCGCCGCCGTCAGAGGCGGCCGAGGCGCCGCCGGGCGACGCGTTCGACGAGGCGTCGGTGCCCGTGCTGACGCCGCGCAGCGCGAAGGGGCTCGAGTTCGACCACGTGGTCGTGGTCGAGCCGACGGCGATCGTCGAGGAGGGCGGGGAGCAGGGCCTGCGCGAGCTCTACGTCGCGCTCACGCGGCCCACGCGGACGCTCGTCGTCGTCCACGCCCGGCCGCTGCCTGCGCCGCTCGGCACCGGCTAGCGGAGCTCCACGACGGCGCCGCCTTCGACGAGCTGCCGCGCGACGCCCTCGCTCGGCGAGTACACCTCGACCTGGTAGGGCTGCCCGGGGTACGCGAAGTGGACGTTCGTGGCGGCCGCCTCGTCGACGACGGCGAGCCCGCCGGCGGGGAGCTCGAACGAGGCCGCGTCCTCACGTGCCGCCGCCCCCTGCACCTCGCCGAACCCGTCGGCGCGCGGGTACGTGGCGACGGTGAGCGCGGGCCGGCCGTCACCGGCCTCGCGCCCGGGCGGGAGGTACCGGACGAAGAACGACCCGTCCGTCCCACGGCTGACCTCCAGCGACGAGTCCGGACGCGTCCCGGCCCAGAACACCGGCCCGCCTGCGACCCGGGCCAGGCGCCGCAGCTCGTCGGCGGAGACGAGCGCCGGGTCGAGGGCGGTCGTCGTCGGCGCGGGTGCGAGGCCCGCTTCCGTTCGAGCATCGTCCCCGCGGCCGAGCACGAGCCACGTGCCGAACGCGACGACGAGGCCCACTGCGACGGCTGCGACGATGCCCGCGGCGCGGCGCTCGTCGAGCGTGCGAAGGAGGTGGACCGCCCGCTCCATCGCGCGATCATAGGCCCGGCGGGTGGACGTCAACGGGCGCGGCCGACGGCCTCGACCCAGTCGAGCGTCCGGTCGCCGAGCGAGCGCGCCGCCGCCGCGGGGACCCGGAGGAGCTGAGCGGCAGAAGCCTCGGCGACGACGACGCGCGGCGCGGGGCCGCCGTCGCTCGCGCGCGACAGGGGCCCGGGCCGCGGACGGAGCTCGAGGGTATGCCGCCCCG
>DATHTC010000315.1:0-3471 GCA_035463735.1 Gaiellaceae bacterium
GGTCTGCTCGTCGAGCGACCCGATCGCGTAGACCGTGTAGGCCGTGCCCGCCTCCAGCGCGAGATCGGTCGGGCCCAGCACCGGATCCGTCGTCCCGGCCGCCGCGACTGCGACGGCGTAGGCGCCCGCGGGAACGGTCGCGGTGTCCTCGTTCGGGTTCGACAGCCCGGAGAGCAGCGGCTGCCCGCCTGCGAGCACGTCCACCGCCGGAGCCGCCGCGGTGTGACGCACGACGACGCGCGCCTGGCCGGCGTCGATCGACGACGTGTCGTCGGCGAACACGGTCAGCGTCGGCTGGCCGCTTTCGTCGAGGTGCGCGACGATCGAGACCGTCGCCCCCTCCTCGAGCGTCGCCGAGGCCGCGATCGCCGGCTCCGACTCGGCGGCGGCTCCGGCCTCCCTCACCGCGAGCTCGTGGTCGCCGGCGGGGAGGTCGATCGGGTCGGTGATCGTCCCCGGCTCGAACCCTTCGATGGCAGGCTCGCCGTCGACGTAGACGTCGACCGTCAGCCCGGGGACGCCGTGGACGACGGTGACCGTCGCCGAGCCCGTCTGCGCCCCGGCCGGGAGCGCGACGGCCAGCGCGGCCAGTGCCGCCGCCAGGATCGTCAGGATGCTGCGCATGTCTCCTCCTCAGTGGTGGATGCGATCTCCTATCTCTAGACAAAACTAGGACAGAGCTTGGATTATTCCGAGCCGCTCCCCGACGCCGCGCCCGCCCGCTCCGGCCTGCGGGCGCTCCACGCCCTCCGGAGCCGCGACTTCCGGCTGCTCTGGATCGGCCAGACCCTGTCGCTGATCGGCAACGGCGCGTTCGTCGTCGCGCTCGGCTGGAAGACGGTGCAGCTCACGGGCTCCTCGTCGTCCCTGGCGGTGGTGCTGATGGCGAACGCGATCGCGATGCTCGCGACGCTGCTCGTCGGCGGTGCGCTCGCCGACCGCTACCCGCGCCGGACGCTGATGATCCTCTCCGACCTTGCGCGCTTTGCGCTCGTCGGCACGCTGGTCGTCTGCGACGCGACGGGGACGCTCTCGTTCGGGCTGCTGATTGCCTTCGCGGCCGCCGTCGGCCTGGCGGACGGCTTCTTCCACCCCGCGTTCGGGGGGATCGTGCCGCTCGTCGTCGAGCAGCCGCTGCTGGCATCGGCGAACACGCTCATCGGGCTCTCGCGGCAGGTCGGCTTCGTCGTCGGCCCCGCACTCGCGGGCGTCGTGTACGGCCTCGCGGGGTCGGCGCCGGTGTTCGCGATCGACGCGGCCACCTACGTCGTCGCCGCGGCGTTCCTCTGGCTCGCGCGGCCGCGCCGCGTCGACACGGAGGCCGGAGAGGGGACGGTGCGCGAGATCGCCGCCGGCCTCCGCTACGTCGGCTCGGAGCCCTGGCTGTGGATCTCGATCGCCGTCGCGGCCTTCGCCGTGATGGTGACGATGGCGCCGTTCCAGTCGCTGCTGCCGGAGCTCGTGCAGGAGGAGTTCGGCCGCGGCGTCGGCTCGTACGGAACCCTGTTCACGCTGCAGTCGCTGGGCATGGCGGCGGGGACGCTCCTGTTCGGCCAACTCAATCCTCGCCGCCACCGGATCGTGCTCATGTACGCGCTCTTCGCGCTCAACGACCTCTGCGTCGTCGTGCTCGCGCTCGGGGGTCAGTACGAGACGGCGGCGGCGATGGTGCTCGCTCGGGGCGCGTGCATCGGCTTCGGGATCGGGATCTGGAACACGTTGCTGATGGAGCTCGTGCCGGAGGGCAAGCTCTCCCGTGTCGTGAGCGTGGACTTCTTCGGCTCCTTCGGGCTGCTGCCGGTCGGGTTCGCCCTCTCGGCGCTCGCGGCTGGATCCGCCTCCGCGGCGGCGCTGATCGCCGGGGGCGCGGCACTCGCGTTCGTGGTCTGGACGGTTCCGCTCGCCTGGTCGCGGGTACGGACGGCGGCATGACCACGCGTTCGGATACGACCGTCGAGAGGACGCCGGCGGAGCTTCTCCGCGGGGCTCGGACGATCGCCCTCGTCGGCGCGTCGCAGAAGGAGTGGCGCCCGAGCCACACGGTGATGCGCTACCTGCTCGCAGCGGGGTACGACGTCATCCCCGTGAATCCTCGCTGCGCGGGCCAGGAGATCCTCGGCCGCCGGGTCGTCGGCTCGCTGCGCGAGATCGACCGGTCGATCGACCTCGTCGACGTCTTCCGCCGTGCCGAGCACGCGCCGGACGTGGCACGCGAGGCGGTCGAGGTCGGTGCAGGCGCGCTCTGGCTGCAGCTCGGGATCCGCTCGGAGGCGTCGGCCCGGATCGCCCGCGAGGGCGGGCTCGCGTACGTCGAGGATCTCTGCACCGCCGTCGTCCACCGGCGGACAGCGACAGAATAGGCGCATGGACGAGGGCCTCCTGCTGCTCCGCCTGGTGGTCGGGCTCACCATGGCGGCGCACGGATCGCAGAAGCTGTTCGGCTGGTTCGGCGGCGGCGCCCCCGCCGGCACCGCGGCCTTCTTCGGCAGCCTCGGCTACCGCGCCCCGGCGGCGGCAGCGCTCATCGTCGGGGTCACCGAGCTCGCGGGCGGGCTGGCGCTCGCCGGAGGGTTCCTGACCCCGCTCGCCGCGCTCGGGATCGTCGTGGTGATGCTGAACGCGATCGAGTCGGTCAAGCTCCGGTACGGGTTCTTCGCCGGTGCGGGGGGTTACGAGCTCGAGCTGCTGCTGCTGACGACGGCCGTGGCGCTCGCCGCCACCGGCCCCGGCCGCTGGTCGCTCGACCGGGCGATCGGATGGGACGACGAGCTCTCGGGCTACGCGTGGGGCGGCGCCGTGCTCGGCGTCGGGATCGCGATCGCGTTCTTCACGATGACGTGGGGCCGCGGCGAGCCGGAGAGCACCGAGATCCCCACCTGATCGCAGAGGTCGGCTACCCTAGGCGCGTTCGGGGTGTGGCGCAGCCTGGTAGCGCGCTCCGTTCGGGTCGGAGAGGTCCCCAGTTCAAATCTGGGCACCCCGATGGACAGAAAGCCCGCCCCCCGTGGCGGGCTTCTTCTTACCCGCAGACGGCACAGTTCCGTCACGTCTGCCGCGGTAGTTTGCCTCGAACGACAACGGAGGTGGAGCGGCGTGAACGTGGTAGCGCTCATCGGCAACCTCGCGACGGAGGTCGAGCTGCGGGAGGTCGCCGGCGGAAAGAAGGTGGCGTCGTTCCGCCTCGCGGTCGACCGGCCGAGCGGCGCCGAGGCGGACTTCGTCGGCGTCACCGCCTGGGAACGGCAGGCGGAGACGTGTGCCGAGTACCTCGCGAAGGGGCGGCGCGTCGCGGTCGAGGGCCGCCTCCGGAGCAGCTCGTGGGAGACACCCGACGGCGAGCGGCGGAGTGCCGTCGAGGTCGTCGCGCACCGAGTCGAGTTCCTCTCGCCGGCGGGGTCAGGGGAGGTGGTGCCGTTCGAGCGCGCGGCGGCCGTTTCCTGAGTACAACCTAGAATCGGCGCGCATGGCGCG
>DATHTC010000316.1:0-6805 GCA_035463735.1 Gaiellaceae bacterium
GGCCCTCGACGCGTGGGAAGAGGCGGTCGACGTCGCCCTCTCCGGGCGCTAGCGTTGCCTTTCGCAGCCGAATCTCGATATTGACGCGCAGATAGCGCGACCTTTACTCTCCTCCGGCGGCTCCAGCAGCCGCTTCCGCAATCAAGGGGAGAGGGACGTTCACATGAGGAAAGCGCGGTACGCGCTCGCCGCTGCAGTGTTCGCGGGCGCGACGCTCGCCTCGACGGCCTCCGCGGTTCCCGACCAGGGCAAGCGCGAGTCGTCGCAGGGCAAATCGCAGGAGCACAACTTCAAGCACCCCATTGCGCAGAAGCAGGACGCGTTGCGGGCGGAGGCGCTCGCCCAGGTGCTCAAGGGGAAGCTGAAGCACGACAAGGTGGTGCAGGTCGCGAAGGGTCAGTTCGTCGAGCTCAAGCGCGAGGGCGTCGACAAAATCTTCACGATCATCGTCGAGTTCGGCGACACGCAGTACCCGCATCCGCTGTTCGTGGGCGCCCCGGCGGACGGGTCCGCGCAGCGGACGGAGGGCCCGCTCCACAACGAGATCCCCGAGCCCGACCGCTCGGTGGACAACAGCACCCTGTGGCAGCCGGACTACGACACGGCCCACTACGAGGACATGTACTTCAACCGCATGAAGGCGTACTACGAGCGCCAGTCCTCGGGCCGCTACTCGATCGAGGGCACGGTGCACGGCTGGGTCAAGGTGCCGTACAACCAGGCCCTCTACGGCCGTGACTTCTGCGGCGGCATCGTCTGCTCCACCTCGAAGATGCTCGCCCGCGACGCGCTGGCGGTGTGGGTGCAGCAGGAGCTCGACAGCGGCAAGTCGATCGGCCAGGTGGCGGACTACCTCCGCACCTTCGACGAGTGGGATCGGTACGACCTCGACGGCGACGGCAACTTCGACGAGCCGGACGGCTACATCGACCACCTGCAGGTCGTGCACGCGGGCGGCGACCAGGCCGCCGGCGACCCGATCTACGGCTCGGACGCGATCTGGAGCCACCGCTGGTTCTCGAACCTCCAGGCCGGCGGGCCGCACGGCTTCGTCGGCGTGAACGTCGGCACGAACACGGGGCTGCTCACGAGCACGCTCGTGCCGAACAACCCGACGGGCGTGTGGATCTTCGACTACACCGTCCAGCCGGAGAACGGCGGCCTCGGCGTGTTCGCGCACGAGTACGCGCACGACCTCGGTCTGCCGGACCTCTACGACACGTCCGGGAACACGGGCGGCGCCGAGAACTCGACCGCGTTCTGGACGCTGATGTCGAGCGGCTCGAACATCGGCGACGGCGGCCCCGCCGGGATCGGCGACGCGCCCACGGACCTGAGCGCGTGGGAGTTGCTCCAGCTCGGGTGGCTCGAGCCGCAGGGCGGCCGCGGGCCGTTCTACGAGGTGGCGTTCGCCGGCCAGAAGTCCGAGCACAAGGTCGGCCCGAACGACGCGGCCACGAAGAAGGCGCAGGCGCTGTTCGTCGTCCTGCCCGACTCCGAGAAGGAGACGGTCGTGACGGCCCCCGCGTCCGGCTCGTACGCGTACTGGAGCGGAATGGGGCACAACTTCGTCCACACGATGACGAAGCCCGTCACCTACGCCGCCGGCGCGACGCTGACGGCGGACGTCTGGTACGACACGGAGGCGCACTTCGACTACTTCTTCCTCGAGGTGTCGCAGGACGGCGGGGCCAACTGGACGCCGGTGATGACGAACCTGTCGCTGCCGGCCAGCGACGACTCGGGCAGCTTCAACGGCAGCGGCACGGGCATCGCCGGCTCGAGCGGCGGCGTGTACAAGGCGCTCACGGCGACCCTGCCGGGCTCGGGCGCGTCGCTCGTGCGCTGGCGCTACAACACGGACGCCAACACCGGCGGCAAGGGCGTCGTGATCGACAACATGGCGATCACGGGCAGCCCGCTCGACGGCGGCGAGGACGACGCCGAGGCGGCGAAGTGGACGTACGACGGCTTCCTCCGCATGAAGGACGGCATCGGCGTCACGAAGCACTTCAACGCCTACGTCGCCGAGAACCGCCGGTACGACCGCTACGACACGTCGCTCAAGACGGCCTACAACTTCGGCTTCCTCACCACGAAGCCGGACTGGGTCGAGCACTACCCGTACCAGGACGGCATGCTGCTCTGGTACTGGAACGACGCGTACGGCGACAACAGCGTCGGCGACCACCCCGGTGCGGGGCTGCTGCTCCCGATCGACTCGCACCCGGCGATGACGTACTGGCCCGACGGCACCCTGCTCCGCCCGCGGCTGCTCAGCTACGACTCGACGTTCGGGCTCGAGCGGACGGACGCGATCACCGTGCACACGAACGGCATGGAGGCGACGATCGCGTCGCAGCCGGCCGTGCCGGTGTTCGACGACAGCAAGGCGTACTGGGTCGACGGCTCCGCGCCCGGCCGGTACCAGCCGCGCTGGAACAGCGTCAAGGTGCCGAACACGGGGACGCAGATCCGCGTCAAGAGCGTCTCCGCGCAGGGCAACTTCATGCAGGTCGAGGTGAGCGGGACGAAGTAGGGACCTCGCTCAGGGCACAGGACGGAGGGCCCGCTCCGGCGGGCCCTCCGTCCTGCATAGGGACGGGGCGGCTCGGGCAGACTGATTCCCGTGGTCGGCGAGACGATCGCGAATCGCTACGCGCTCGAGGAGCTCGTGGGGACGGGCGGCATGTCGTCCGTCTACCGTGCGCACGACACGCTGCTCGAGCGCGACGTCGCGCTCAAGCTCCTCCATGACTACCACGGCGCGGACGAGTCGACGATCGAGCGCTTCCGGCGGGAAGCGCGCGCGGTCGCTCAGCTCTCGCACCCGAACATCGTCACGGTGATCGATCGCGGCGAGGACGGCGATCGCCAGTTCATCGTCTTCGAGTTCGTCTCGGGGGAGAACCTCAAGGAGCTCGTCGGGCGGGAGGGGCCGCTTCCGGTCAGGCGGGCGCTCGAGCTCGCGATCGACGTGGGCGACGGCCTCGCGGCGGCGCACCGCAGCGGTGTCGTCCACCGTGACGTGAAGCCCCAGAACGTGCTCCTGAACGGCGAGGGCAAGCCCAAGGTGACCGACTTCGGGATCGCGCGCTCGCTCGACGTCGCCCACGGGATGACGCAGACCGGGACGGTGCTGGGGACGTCCAACTACATCGCGCCCGAGCAGGCGAGCGGACAGGCCGTGGACGAGCGCACGGACGTCTACTCGCTCGGGGTCGTCCTGTTCGAGCTCCTCACGGGCGACGTCCCCTTCCCTGGCGAGAACTTCGTCGCGGTGGCGATGCGGCACCTGCACGAGCAACCGCCGTCGGTGGCCGAGCGGCGGCCGGACGTGCCGCTGCGCGTCGCGAACGCAGTCGATCGGGCGCTGGCGAAGCATCCGGACGACCGGTTCCCGAGCATGGACGCGATGGTCGCCGAGCTGCGTGCGTGCGCAGCGGAGCTCGCCGCGCCGGATGCCGAGCGGACGATGATCGTCCCGGCGCCGGTCGTGCGCGAGCCGCGCCGGCGACGTGCCTCCGCAGGAGGCGCACGTCGCTCGGCGTGGCCGCTGGTGCTGCTCGTGGTCGGGCTCGCCGCCGTGGCGGGCGTGGCGGCGTGGTCGCTCCTCTCCGACGCGTCGCCGGTCAAGGAGGCGGTGCGCGGGAACGAGCCCGCGACGGCTGCTCCCGTGCGGCTGCAGGCGGTGGCGTCCTTCGATCCGGACGGCGATGGTCGCGAGCATCCGGAGGCGGTGCCCGCGGCGACCGACGGCGACCCGGCCACGTACTGGACGACGGAGCGGTACCAGTCGTTCTCGCAGACGAAGCCGGGGGTCGGGCTCGTCCTCGACGCCGGCGCGGAGCGCGAGCTGGAGCAGGTCGTCGTGCAGTCGTCCACGCCCGGGTTCACCGCAGAGCTGCGCGCCGGCGCCTCGGCCGAGGGACCGTTCGACCCGGTCGTGTCACCGTCGCGGACGGTCGGCGAGCGCACGGCGTTCCCGGTGGAGGGCGACGCGGCGCGGTACTACCTGCTCTGGCTCACCGAGCTGCCGGACGGCGTCGCGCGCGTCACGGAGATCACCGCGCGCGGCCGGGCATAGCCGCCGCGGCCGGCGACGCGAGGTGGCGGCCGGCGACGCCGCCGGTACCAGGTACGTACCAGGTTCCGGTGCGGTCGTCCTCGCCGGCCGCCCATGTGGCGTAGGCGGCGCGCGCGCTTGCCGCCGTCGGCCCGAGCAGCTCGAGGATCCCCGCGGTCGTCAGGAAGTCCGGCGCGTGCCTCTCGCCGGCCGTCGCCCGGTAGCTGCTCCACGGCCACTGGCTCGGATGGTCGCAGAGGCCGGCGCGGACGGGGTTCCGCACGATGTACCTGGCCGCCGCGAGGAAGTGGCGCTCGGAGTCGACGCGCTCGCTGTGGAACCGCCGCTCGAAGACGTGGCCGGTGCGTCCATGGCGCCGGTTGTGGCGCCGCGCGAACCGGAGGTTCAGCCAGTGCATACCGCTCGAGAGGTTCGGCTCGGGAGTCTGCAGGAGGAGGTGGTAGTGGGTGCCCATCACGCAGTACGCATGGCACCGCCAGCCGAAGCGGACGACCGCGCGCTCCAGCGCGTCGAGCAGCAGCAGCTTGTCGCGCTGGTCGCGGAGGATGCGGCCGCGGTTGTTGCCGCGGGCCGTGACGTGGACGACGCCGCCTTCCTCCTGGACGCGTGGGGTGCGTGGCATGCGAACGACGGTGCCCGTCCCCGCGCCCTCGCGCAAGGCACGCGACGAACCTGGTTGGTACCTGGTACGCCTTCGGCGCAGGTTGCCGTCGCGGTACCAGGTACGTACCAGGTACCGCTGCCTGCGGACAGCGACGCGAACGCGCCCGTTCGGTCGCGCCTCAGGGACGGCGCACGGTGACGCGGTCGCCGACGCGGACGCCCCAGCGCCGGAAGGCACCACGGTTGACCTCGAGCGCGCCGCGGTAGGCGACGCCGGGGCCGTAGAGGCGGCACGGGTCGCGCCGGCACGGCGTCATGTCGAGGATCCGGCGGATCCGCCCGTCTCTGCCGTAGAACGCGATCGAGAGCGGGACGAGCGTGTTCTTCATCCAGAACGGCCCGCGGACCTCGGTTGGGAAGAGGAAGACCATGCCGGCGTTGGGCGCGAGGGAGCGGCGGAACATCAGGCCGCGCTGCCGCTGCGCGGGCGTCTCGGCGATCTCGACGCGCACGAGCACCGGTCCGCGGTCGGCCCGGACGACGGCCGTGCCCCGCTCGAACGTCGGTGGTGCGGCCACGAGCGCGAGCGCGGCGACGAGGGGCGCGAGCACGCGGTCAGCGTACTTGGACGGGCTCGGCGCCATTCAGCCCGTGGCTGGCTGTAGGCCGGAGCACGGGCGTGCCAGACGCCGTGATCCGCGGTTCCTACCGAGGCGGCGACGCACGCGACCGCACAGATTGGCCACACTGCGGCACCGGCGACGAGTCACCGAGACGACGAGGAGGTTCGGGATGGGACGGTTGCGCGGACGTCATGACGGCGGAGGGTCGAAGTACCGGATGCGGGAGAAGCTGTTCGCGATCGGGGACGACTTCTGGATCGAGAACGAGGACGGCGAGCTCCAGTTCAAGGTGAACGGCAAGGCCCTGCGCCTCCGCGACACGCTCGTGCTGGAGGATTCGTCGGGCACCGAGCTGTTCTCGATCCAGGAGAAGAAGCTGCGCGTGCGCGACACGATGGAGATCGAGCGCGGCGGGCACACGGTCGCCACGGTCAAGAAGGCGCTGATCAGCCCATTCCGGGAGCGCTTCTCGATCGAAGTCGAGGGCGGGGAGGACATGGAGGCCAAGGGGAACGTCGTCGACCACGAGTACAAGGTCGAGCGGGCCGGCGAGAAGGTGGCCGAGGTCTCGAAGCGGTGGTTCCGCGTCAGGGACACGTACGGCATCGAGATCGCGCCTGGCGCGGACGATGCGCTCGTCCTCGCCGTCGCCGTGTGTCTCGACCAGATGGCGCACGATTGAGCTCCGACACGGCGTCTCCCCGCAAACGAACGCGTGCCCTTGGTTGCGGACAGCACGACGCCCGTGCCCCGGCGATTCCGGGTCGACCCTGATGCCTCGCGCGAAGCGATACGCGAGCGTCGCAGGGTGGAAGGAGGTGTGAGATGACGACGCTGTCGCACGAACCCTCGCGGGTTGTGCAGGAGAAGCCCGGCTGGTCGCAACTCCTCGTTCCGGAGCTGTGGGCATCGGTGGCGATCGCCGTCATGTGGCTCGCGGTGCTGTTCGACGCGGTCTGGGGTCCGGATTTCGTGAGCACGACCGCCAGCGCGAACACGACGATCCCGTCGGCGATCTTCGTCGCGCCGTTCGCGTTCTTCGGCACCTGGGTTGTCGCGAAGTACGGCTTCCGGCACGAACCGAGAGAGTGATCGCGGCTGCAGCGCGAGTCGCCCCGGCGATCGCGCCTCGTCCGCGTACTCCTCGAGGCGGCCCACGGCCCGACCCGGGCGCTGGCGATCCCGCGGCTCCGGAGCGGCCGCGGAGCGCGGCAGGCCGTCGGCGGCGCGCCGCTGCTTGTGGCGTCCGCGACGTGAAACCGCCGATGGCGCGGCGGCTGCAGGGGGACGAGACTGTGACATCGGGAGCTACGCCGCCGAGGCGGCCAGCATCGGCGACGATTGGGGCGGCATCTTGGTGTACGAGCTCGTGCGAGGACGGCAGGATCGTCCACCAGTGGCTCATGGCCCTTAGCCGGAGGTTCGAGGCGGGCCGGCGTCACGCCGCGTCGTCCGGCTGAGGCCCTGTTGCCGTCCGACCTCAGTACTCGAG
>DATHTC010000317.1:0-2934 GCA_035463735.1 Gaiellaceae bacterium
GGGCTCGACGGCGCGGACGGGCTCGGGCCCGAGGTCGAGGACCTCGTCTTCCGCGCCGCGCGCGAGGCGCTCCGGAACGTCGCCGACCATGCGGCGGGAGCGACCCGGGTGCACGTGCGCCTGACGGCCTCCGGCGGCGTGGCGCGGCTGGAGGTCGAGGACGACGGCGGCGGGTTCGACGCGGCGGAGCGCGAGCGGCGCCGGCAGGAGGGCCACGTGGGGCTGTCGCTGCTCGAGGAACTGGCCGCTCACGCGGGCGGGCGCGTCGACGTGAGCTCGGCGCGCGGCCGCGGGACGTCCTTCGTGCTCGAGGTGCCCGTCGAGTGATCAGGCTCGCGATCGCGGACGACCACGCCGTCGTGCGCGCGGGGCTCGAGCAGCTCCTGGCCACGTTC
The DNA here is from genome assembly GCA_035463735.1 of Gaiellaceae bacterium. Classification (GTDB taxonomy): domain Bacteria; phylum Actinomycetota; class Thermoleophilia; order Gaiellales; family Gaiellaceae; genus DATHTC01. The sequence goes on from DATHTC010000317.1 coordinate 396, forward strand.
GAGGGCGTGGAGCTCGTCGGGGCCGCGGCGGACGGCACCGAAGCGGTCGCCCTCTGCGCGGCGGAGCGGCCCGACGTCGTGCTCATGGACCTCGAGATGCCCGGCCTCGACGGGATCGGTGCCACGGAGCGGATCGCGACCGAGGCGCCGGAGACGCAGGTCGTGGTGCTGACGTCCTTCTCCGACCGCGAGCGGATCCTGCGCGCGCTCGACGCCGGCGCGGTCGGCTACCTGCTGAAGGACGCGACGCCCGCGGAGCTCGAGGAGGCGATTCGCGCCGCCGCCCGCGGCGAGTCGCCGCTCGACCCCAAGGCCGCCCGCGCGCTCCTCTCCTCGCGCCGCGCCCCGGAGCCGGGCGCGCAGCTGTCGGAGCGCGAGCGGGAAGTGCTGGCGATGGTCGTCGACGGCCTCCAGAACAAGCAGATCGCGCGGCGGCTCGGGATCAGCGAGAAGACGGTGAAGGCCCATCTGACGAGCGTGTTCCGGACGATCGGCGTGACCGGCCGGACGCAGGCGGCGCTGTGGGCGGAGCGGAACGGCATCGGCGGCCGGCACGGGTCGTAGGACCAAGATCCGATTGCGTCCGGGCCCCCGCGGCGGCGATCGTGGCGGCATGAGGATCCTGCTCGCAGCGGCCGCGGTGCTCGCGCTCGCGACGCCCGCCGTCGCGCACGCGGACGACGACGAGGCGCGCCAGCGCGCCCGCTGCGCCGGCGGCACCGCCGAGTTGCGCGTCGAGGCCGACGACGGACGCCTCGAGGTCGAGCTGCGCGTGGACGCGGCGCGCCGGGCCGGGACGGTGCGGGTCGTCCTCCTGCACGAGCGCGTGCTCGTCCACCGCGGGACGGGGCGCGCCGGCAGGTACCGGCTGCACCGTGCGATCCCCGACTGGCAGGGCCGCGAGACGGTCACTGCCAGAATCGCGACCACGCGCCGCGGCACCTGCACGCTGAGCGTCACGGTCTGAGAACTCGTTCTGAGCCGCCGGATAGGCTCGCGCCGTGCTGCGCACGGTCGCCGCGACGCGCTACGTCACGCCGCTGCGCGAGGGCGGCTCGCTGCCGGCGCTCGTGGAGGCGGACGACGACGGCCTCTACGTGCTGAAGTTCCGCGGCGCCGGGCAGGGGCGGAAGGCGCTCGTCGCCGAGGTCGTGGCCGGGGAGCTGGCGCGGGCGCTCGGGCTGCCCGTGCCGGAGCTCGTGCTCGTCGAGCTCGACCCCGCGATCGGCCGCGCCGAGCCCGACCCGGAGATCCAGGACCTGCTGCTCGGCAGCGCGGGGCTCAACCTCGGCGTCGACTTCCTTCCGGGTGCGCTGCCGTTCAACCCGGCCGCCGAGCCGGCGCCCGGCCCCGAGCAGGCGGCGGACGTGGTCTGGTTCGACGCGCTCGTGACGAACGTCGACCGCACGCCGCGGAACCCGAACCTGCTCTGGTGGCACCGCCGGCTGTGGCTGATCGACCACGGCGCCGCGCTCTACTTCCACCACGGCGCCACGCACCCGGTCGACCACGAGCGCGGCCGCTTCGAGTCGATCCGCGACCACGTGCTGCTCCCGTACGCGGCCTCGGTCGCGGAGGCCGACGGCAGACTCGCGCCGCGGGCGGCCGAGGAGGTGGAGGCGGTCGCCGGCGCGATCCCGGACGCGTGGCTCGACGGCGACGACCGCGGCGTCTACGCCGACTACCTGCGGCGCCGGCTCGAGGCGCCGCGCGCGTTTGCCGAGGAGGCCGAGGCGGCGCGTGGGTGACGCCTTCTCCTACGCGGTGCTGCGGCTCGTCCCGCGCGTGGAGCGGGGGGAGCGGATCAACGTCGGCGTCGTCGTCTACTGCCGCCCGCGGCGCTACCTCGCGGCGCGGACCGGCCTCGACGAGGCGCGGGCGCGCGCGCTCTGGCCCGACCTCGACCTCGCGGAGGTGCGCGCGCACCTCGCGGCGGTGGAGCGGATCGCGGCGGGCGAGGAGGGCGCGGGCCCGATCGCGGCGCTCGACCTCGACGCGCGCTTCCACTGGCTCGTCGCACCGTCGAGCACGATCATCCAGCCCTCGCCGGTGCACACGGGCGTGTGCGAGGAGCCGGGGGAGCAGCTGGAGCGGCTGTTCGCGGAGCTCGTCGCGGCCTGAGGAGCAAGTGGCTCAGAGCCACAAAGTGCCTCGGCGCGCGAGGGACGACGCTGCTTCCGGGTGAGGTCCGGGCTCGTGGCTCAGAGCCACGAAGTCCTACGCGGGCGGCCTGCGGAGGTAGACGAGCCAGTAGACGGCGCCGACCATGAGCGCGCCGCCGATGATGTTCCCGATCGTGACCGGGAGCAGGTTGTCGACGAGGAAGTTGCCCCAGGTGAGGTTGCCGGTGTCCACGGCGGGGTCGAGGCCGGCGACGAACGCCTCGTCCGACTTCACGAGCAGCCCCATCGGGATGAAGAACATGTTCGCGACGCTGTGCTCGAAGCCCGCCGCGACGAAGGCCGCGATCGGCGGGATCACCGCGAGGATCTTGTCCGTCGTCGTCCGGGCGCCGTAGGTGAGCCAGACGGCGAGGCAG
>DATHTC010000318.1:0-3506 GCA_035463735.1 Gaiellaceae bacterium
AAGAAGCGGAAGGGCGTGATCCGGTAGACGATGAGGTCGTCCACGATCCCGCCGCGCTCGTTCGTGAGCAGCGTGTACTGGGCCTCGCCGTCGCCGATCTTCTCGAGGTCGTTCGAGAGGACGGACTGGAGGAGCGCCGCCGCCTGCGGCCCCTCGACCTCGAGCTCGCCCATGTGCGAGACGTCGAACACGCCGGCGTCGGTGCGGACGGCGCGGTGCTCCTGGATCACGCCCTCGTACTGAACGGGCATCTCCCAGCCTGCGAACGGCACCAGCCGCGCGCCGAGGGCGACGTGGCGGTCGTGGAGCGGCGTCCGCTGGAGCGTCTGCATCCGGAGCGATGCTAACCGGGGGCGGCGCGGATCCGGCGCAGTCCGGTCGTCCGGGCCCGGAAACGGGGCCGCCCCGGCTGTGTGGGCCGGGGCGGCGGACCGGGTCATAGGGCTCCCAACCTCTCGGCCGGAGCCCCGAGGGCAGCTGCTTCTACCGCGCGCCCGCCGCCGCGAAACCTCGGCCGAGGATCAGCGCGCGGCCGGCGCGAGCACGTCGACGACCCGCTCCTCGCCGGTCATCGCGTCGGCGCCGAGGGCGTCGTGCAGCCGCTGGCGCAGCTCGCCCGTCTCGAGCAGCTCCTCGCAGATGTCGGCGCCGCCGACGAGCTCCCCGCGCACGAACACCTGCGGGATCGTCGGCCAGCCGGAGAGCGCCGAGAGCTCCTGGCGGATCTGCGGGTCGGGAAGCACGTTGACCGCGCTGAGCGGTGCGCCGAGCGAGCGCAGTGCCTCGAGGGCGCGGTACGAGTTCCCGCACATCACCTGCTCCGGCGTGCCCTTCATGAACAGCGCCACCGGCTCGTCCTCGACGACTCGCCTGATGCGCTCCTGCAGCTCGCTCATTCCGTCCCCCTCGTCCTGATTCGCAGCTCGTGGATCGTGCCGTCGCCGAACTGGTCGGCGAGGGCCGCGTTCACGGCCCGGTGCTGGTCGACCAGCGCGACGCCCTCGAAGCGAGGGCTGACGACGGTCACCTGGAAGTGGTCGCCGCCGCCGGTGCGATCGACGACCGTCACCTCGGTCGCCTCCGGGAAGGCCTCCCGGAGCCGCGCCTCGAGCAGCTGCGTCGCCGACACGCCCGGATCGTATCGGGGCGCGCCGGTCCGAACGGGCGCCGTCAGCGGTCGTCGCGCAGGAACGAGGGGACGTCGAGGACGTCGCGCTCGACCTCGAACTGCTGCGGCGTCGCCGCCTCGCGCTGCTCGCCGACCACGGCCTCCCGCCGCCGCCTCGGGCGGCGCGCGCCGAAGCCCGTCGCGATCACGGTCACGCGCAACTCGTCCTGGAGCGAGTCGTCGATCACGGCGCCGAAGATCACGTTCGCGTTCTGGTCGGCGGCGCCCGTCACCACCTCCGCGGCCTCGTTCACCTCGAAGAGGCCGATGTCCGTCGGGCCGGAGACGTTGAGGAGGATGCCGGTCGCGCCTTCGATCGAGGTCTCGAGCAGCGGCGAGGAGACGGCCGTGCGCGCGGCCTCGGCGGCGCGGTTCTCGCCGGAGGCGGTGCCGATCCCCATCAGGGCCGAGCCGGCCTCGGTCATGATCGTCCGCACGTCGGCGAAGTCGAGGTTGACGAGGCCGGGGACCGTGATCAGGTCGGTGATCCCCTGCACGCCCTGGCGGAGGACGTCGTCGGCGAGCTTGAACGCGTCCATCACGGACGTCTTCTTCTCGACCACCTGGAGCAGCCGGTCGTTCTCGATCACGATCAGGGTGTCGACACGGTCGCGCAGCTCGTTGATCCCGACCTCCGCGCGCTCTGAACGGAGCCGCCCCTCGAAGCCGAACGGCTTCGTGACGACCCCGACCGTCAACGCGCCCAGCTCGTCCTTCGCCAGCTCGGCGACGATCGGCGCGGCGCCGGTGCCCGTGCCGCCACCCTCGCCGGCGGTGACGAAGATCATGTCCGCGCCCTTCAGCGACTCCTTCAGCTCGTCGCGGCTCTCGTTCGCGGCGGCCTGGCCCACGGCCGGGTCGGCGCCCGCGCCGAGTCCCCGCGTCGCGTGCGAGCCGATGTGGATCTTCACGTCGGCCTCGCCCATCTGCAGCGACTGCATGTCGGTGTTGACCGCGATGAACTCGACGCCGCCGATCCCCGCGTCGACCATCCGCGACACCGCGTTGGTGCCGGCACCGCCGACGCCGACGACCTTGATCACCGCGAGGTAGTTCCCGGACTGATTGCTCATCGCCACGGCGCGTTGCCTCTATCTCCCGTCGAGGTTAAGGGGGTACGAGCCTCCCGTCGAGCTTCAGGGTACGGGCGCTTGTCTCCCCTGTCAACGCCGTCGAAGCCCGGTTTGGTGGCCGCAACCATCAAGCTCAACCTCCGACTTGAGGGTTTCCCGCCACCGGGCGCGCCGGCAGGCTCACATCCAGGTACTGCGGTCCCCCGAGCGCGCGCGGCTGCAGCTCGGGCAGCACGGCGGCTGCGACGGCGAGCTTCAGCGGCAGATCGCGGGGCTCCCCGAGGCGAACCTCGAGTCCGCCTGCGAGCACGACGAGGACGCCCCCGCGTGCGAGGGCGACGCTGCGGACGCGCGCCGGGAAGTCGCGCGGGAGGGCGCGGACGGCGCGCATCGGCGCCGCGACGACGGGGTGCTCCAGCAGGTCGCCGGCCGCGAGCGGCGCGCCGTCGGGGGCCCACACGCGCGGCAGCCGCGGGTGGGTGCCGCGCGCGACCGGCCGGAGGACCCGGCCGCGTTCCGACAGCAGCCACGAGGCGGGGCCGCGTCGCAGCACCGCAGCGGCCCGCTCGCGCTCGACGTCCACCACGAGCGTGTGCGGGAACGCTCGGTCCCACGAGGCCGAGACGACGTCGGGCAGCGCCTCCACGCGCGTGAGGAGGCCCTCGTCGAGGGAGAGCAGGCTCTCGCCGAGCGCCGGCCGGAGCACCTCCCGCACCTCGCCGGCGAGCGCCGGCGTGGCGCCCCCGACGCGAACCTGCTCCACCGCGAACACCGAGGTCGCGCGCGCGCCGGCATACGCGCCAGCCGCGAGCACGAGCAGCGTGAGCCCGACGGCGATCGACCGCCCCGAGGGGATGAGCGCAGCGAGGCCGCCGCCGGCGCGCTCCGGCAGCGGCACCACCGCCGCGCGCACGCGCGGCCCGCCTCTCCGCGTCGGGGCCACGCGGGGACGTTCTGCGGCACGGACCGGAATCCTCGCCAGGTCCCGCCGAGCCGTGTCCGGGGACTGTCCCCAGCCATGGAGGGAGGGGGCATGGGGGACCGCGAGGTTCCTCCGAATCGAGACGCGCGGGATCGCAGCCCGCGAAGCGGGCGCATCCCGCCCGTCAAACCACGCCGGTCTCCGAGACCACGGCGCCGCTGCCGGAGCGCCCGCCCCGGAAGGGGGCGCGCGCGGAGGCCAACGACCACGCCCTCCCACGTCAGCTACGAGACCCCGCCATGGAGGCCGAAGCGCGCTTCATGCGCGCGAGAGGCCAAAACGA
>DATHTC010000319.1:0-2779 GCA_035463735.1 Gaiellaceae bacterium
GGGAACGCCGTCGAGGCCGTCTCGGCCGAGCAGGCGCTCGAGGTCGCGGCGCGCCTCGTCGCGCGCCCCGGCCGGCAGCAGGTCGACCTGGTTCAGGACGACCGCCATCGCGGCCGCGTGGGACGCGAGGCGCCGGAGGTAGCGGTCGTGCCAGGAAGCGTCCGCGTACTTCTGCGGGTCGGCGACCCAGACGACGAGGTCGACGAGCTCGACGAGCCGGTCGACCTCGGCCCAGTGCGCCGTCTCGACCGAGTCGAAGTCCGGCAGGTCGACGAGCACCAGCCCGTCCAGCGCGCCGTTCGCGGCCACCCGGTGCCGGCGCGGCACCTCGAGCCACTCGAGGAGCGCCGGGTTCGCCTCGCCCCAGAGGGCCGCCGCGGCGGCGGACGTCGTCGGCCGCCGCCGTCCCACGGGCGCCACGTCCTCGCCGACGAGCGCGTTGAAGAGCGACGACTTGCCGGCGCCCGTCGGCCCCGCGAGCGCGACCACCGTCGACTCGAGGCCGAGCCCGAGCCGCGCGCCCGCCTTGGCGACGACGGCCCTCGCCGGCTCCACCAGCTCCTCGTCGAGCCTGCCCGACGCCGCGTCCACGGCGTCCGCGAGCGCGGCCAGCCGCTCGTCGAGGCCGCTCACACGCGCGCCCGCACGAGCGCCGCCCGGGCCTCGAGGAGGGATGCGAGCGACTCCGGCGTCGCGACCACCGGCTCGAGCAGCGCCTCGAAGCGCGCCGCCTCGTCGGCGAGGACGCGGCGCACGCGCTCCAGCAGGTCCTCGCGCGCCTGCGCCGCGAGCGAGCGCACCGCCTGGTCGCCGAAGATCGCCTCCAGTACCTTCTGCCCGACGGCGGAGGTGCCGCCCGCCACGACCACCTCGGCGCCGGTGAGCCCGCCGGTCTGCACGAACACCGCGAGCATCACCGTCAGTCCGGCGCCGTTGACCCCGAGGGACGCGAGCCGCGCCGTCGAGCGCTTCCCCGCCCCCTCGCGGCGGACGAGCTCGAACACGTCGCCCTGCCACGCCCGCACCTCGCGCTCGAGCTCGGCCGCGAGACCGGGAGAGGCCGCGTCGAGACCGGACGCCCCCGCGAGCAGCGCCCGCCCCGCGGGCTCGTCCCGCCACGCGCGCGCCGCCCGTTCCGCCGCCCGCTCGGCCGCCGCGCGCACGACCGACTCGACGCTCGTCTCGACCGCCGCCTGCACCTCCTCGTCGGGCGGGCGCCGGCCCGTGAACGCCTCGCGGAGCCGATCCCGCGCCCAGGACACGCGCGACTCGAGCGCCCGCATCACGTCGCCGGTGCCGACGACCTCGTGCCAGCGGGCCAGCACCTCACCGCGGAGGAGGGTGCCGCCCCGCAGCGCCTCCTCGACTTCCTCGAGCGCGCGGGCGTACGCGCGCTCGACCTCGCCGCGCAGCCGCCGCCCCGCCGCCTCCTCCTCCTGCACCGCCTGCTCGACCGCCTCCAGGCGCGGGCCGACGCTCGCGAGCGCCCCCGCCAGCGTCCGCTGGATGAGATCGGCGCGCGCGTGCGCGTCGGCGGCGAGCGCGTCGAGCCACGCCCGCACCGGCGCCAGTGCCGCCGCCGGGAGGAGCCCCTCCTCGAGGTCCGCCTCCGGCACGACGAGCAGCTCGGTGTCGCCGAGACCACGCTCGGCCAGCATCGAGCGGAGATGGTCGGAGACCTCGTCGCCGGCGTCGTCCGGGACGCGGTCGAGCACGAGCGCGAGCGCCGTTCCGCGCTCCCGCGCCGCGTGCAGCAGCTCCCACGGCACCGCGTCCGCGTAGCGCGCGGCCGTGGTCACGAACAGCCAGGCGTCGGCGGCGGCGAGCAGCTGCCGCGCGAGCGTCCGGTTCTCCTCGCGCACGGAGTCGACGTCGGGTGAGTCGAGCAGCGCGAGCCCCGGCGGGAGCGCCTCGGTCGGGGCGAGCAGCAGCGTGTCGGCGCCGGCCTCGCCGCCGGTCGCGCGCGCGAGCCCCGGCAGCACGCGGTCGCCCTCGAACCAGGGCACGTCGTCCGGGTTCAGCGCCAGCACCGGCGCGCGGGTCGTCGGGCGGAGCACCCCGGCGCGGCTCACCTCGGCGCCGACGAGGCTGTTCACGAGCGTCGACTTGCCGGCGCCCGTGGAGCCGCCCACGACCATCAGCAGCGGCGCGTCGAGCTGCCGCAGCCGCGGCAGCAGGTAGTCGTCGATCTGCGCGACGAGCGCGTCGCGGACGCGCCGCCCCTCCTCCGACCCGGCGAGCTCGAGCCCGAGGCGCGCCCCGCGCAGCGCTTCGCGCGCCTGCTCGAGGGCGGGGACGCCGGGCGGGACGGCCGTGACGCTCACGCGGCGACCGTACCCGCCCGGCAGCCGCGCGGAACGGCGCGGCCGTCCTCCCTACTGCTCGTTCAGGTCGCTCACCTTCAGCGCGCAGGTCGAGGTCGCCGTCTGCGACGGGTCGCCCTCCGACGTCGCCCGGAGCGTCACCGTCGCCCGGTTGGAGGAGCCCGGCGTCCGCGTCACGTACACCGGAACGGTGGTCGTCTGCCCGAACTCGGCGGTCGCGAGCGCGTTGTAGAGCTGCGCCGTCCACCCCTCGCCGGCGAGCGACGTCTCGAGACGGAAGACGTCGCCGTCGGTGTAGCCGCTCACGTCCCCCTCTGGGTGCGAGCCCGCCGGGGCGGCATCGGCGCCGCTGTTCGTCAGCGGGAAACGGCAGTCCGCGGCCCACGCGGGCGTGATCCGCTCCGTCGAGGCGTCCGCGAGCGCGACGCCGCGCGCCTGCGGCCCGCCGCCGTCGA
>DATHTC010000320.1:0-1904 GCA_035463735.1 Gaiellaceae bacterium
GTCCGCGACATGCGGACGATGTGGATCATGGGCTTCCACGATCCCGACGGCTTCTACGCCGAGGTGATCTGGCGCAAGCCCGGGCTGCCGGACTCGGAAACCCTGCCGCGGGCTGAGTGGACCGCCGTCGAGCTGAGCTGACGCGAGCTCGGTCGGCCCATGCGGAGGCGGCTCGCTGCCCGCTACTCGTACTGGAGCGCCTCGAGCACGCGCAGGCGCGCGGCGCGGCGTGCCGGGAGGATCGCCGCGAGCAGCCCGGCGACGATCGCCACCACCACGAAGGCGACGAGCGAGCCGGTCGGGATCGCGAACTGCAGGTCGTACTGCGACAGCGCCCGCGTCACGAGCAGCGCCAGGAAGATGCCGAGCGGCAGTCCGAGTGCCGCCCCGATGAGCGCCGTGATCACGCTCTCGTGCCGCACCATGCGCCGCACCTGCCGCCGCGTCATCCCGACCGCACGGAGCATCCCGAGCTCGCGCGTCCGCTCGAACACGGAGAGCGCGAGCGTGTTCACCATCCCGAACAGGCTGATGATCACCGACAGCGCGAGCAGGACGTAGAGCAGCAGCAGGAACTCGCTGAGCTCCTCGTCCTCCTTGTCGATCCACTCCGGCCGCGTCTGCACGCGCTTGTCCGGGAAGGCCTCCAGGGCGGCCTCGAGGCGCACCTTCGCGGCGGCGAGGTCGCCGTCGGACAGGTTGACCAGCGTGAAGCGGTTGCGGGGGCGCTCGTACAGCTCGTCGAACGCGGCCTGGGAGATGCTCGCGGTGCCGAGCAGCGGGTAGAACGGGCTGCCCTCGTAGATCCCGCGCACGACGAACTCCCTCGTCTCGTCCGCGGGCGAGCGCACGGTCAGCACGTCGCCCACGGCGAGGTCTTTGTCCTCCGCCACGTTGCTGGGCAGCACGGCGCCGTCGTCGCCGAGCGCGGCCAGGAGCGCGTCCGATCCCTGCTCCCAGCGGAAGGAGTAGACCTCCTCGATCCGTGGGTCGAGCCCGGTCAGGTTGGCGCCGTCGCCGGCGATCTCGGCGATGTCCTGGCGGACGTTGCTGGCCGTCGCCACGCCCTCGACCTCCGCGACCGCGTCGCCGAGCGCGGCGGGGAACTCGGTGTAGCCGTCCCTCGAGGTGACGATCAGGTCGGACTGGATCTGGCGCTCGATCGCGTCGCTGTTCGAGACCCGCAGCCCCTGCGCGAGCACGGCGACGAAGGTCACGAGCGCGATGCCGATCATGAGCGCCGCCGCGGTCGAGGCGGTCCGGCCGGGGTTGCGCTGCGCGTTTCCCTCGGCGAGACGGCCCGCGGCGCCGCCGAGCCGCCGAGCCGGGATGCCCACGACCTTCGTCAGCGGCACCACGAGGCGGGACGAGAGCATTGCGACCCCGAAGAAGAGCGCGAGCACGCCGAGCCCAAGGAGCGCGAACCGGTCGCCCGTGGCGAGGTCGTCCGCGAGCGTGCCGTACGCGAGCGCGAGGACGGCGAGCGCGACGATCACCGCCGCGATCGGCGACGCCCACCGGGCGAGCCGGCCGCGCGGGAGCGTTGCGCCCTCCCGCACCGCTGCGATCGGCGGCACCCGCGTTGCGCGCACGGCCGGGAACAGCCCGGCGGCGAGCGTGACGAGCACGCCGACCGCGAGCGAGACGACGATCGTCCGCGTGGCGAACACCGTCTCCGTCTGCGGCAGCTCGAAGCCGAACGCCTTGAACAGCCGGTTGAGGCCGACCGCGAGCCCGAGGCCGCTGAAGAGGCCGACCAGCGACGCGGCCGCGCCGATGACGAGCGCCTCGATCACCACGGCCGTGAGGATCTGCCGCCGGGAGGCGCCGATAGTCCGCAGCGTCGCGAACTCCCGCGTCCGCTGCGCGACCGTGATCGAGAGCGTGTTGAAGATGACGAACGC
>DATHTC010000321.1:0-5331 GCA_035463735.1 Gaiellaceae bacterium
CGAGCGGAGGCGGTCGCCGATGTCGCCGGGCGCCTCGCGGAACTCCGTCAGGTCCTGGCCGACGCAGAACCCGCGCCCGGCGCCGGTGAGGACGACCGCGCGGACCTCCGGGTCGCGCGCGTCCTTGAGCGCCGCGCCGAGGGCCTTGTGCATCGCGGCGTCGAACGCGTTCAGGACGTCGGGCCGGTTGAGCGTGATCGTGAGGACTGCACCCTCGCGGCTGGTCTCGACCTCGGCCATCGGCGCAATCTTGGCGCAAATGCGGCACCCACCCGTGCGCCGGCCGGCACTAGCGTTCGCCGTGGGCGCCTTTCCCCGGGTGGGTGGGGTCGTAGCGCGACCGCCCCGGCCACGACGCAGCCCGTCGGGCGCCCGGTACCTTGGCCCGAATGGCCAAGCTCGAACTCGTTCGCGCGGAGCGGCAGGATGCCGACCAGCCTCCCGCGCCCACACCGATCCCGACCGACGCCGAGGCGCTCGACGCCTACTCGCGCGTCGTCACGACCGTCGCCGAGCAGCTCGCCCCGTCCGTGGCGAACCTCCGCGTCTCCAGGCGCGTCCGCGGCGGCCGCCGCCTCGACGGCGCGGGCAGCGCGGTCGTCATCACCCCCGACGGCTTCACGCTGACCTCCGCACACGTCGTCGAGCGCACCGACGGCACCGGGATCGCCTCGTTCGTCGACGGCCGCGAGCTCGCCTTCGAGGTCGTCGGTGCGGACCCGCTCTCCGACCTCGCTGTCCTCCGGCTGAACGGGGACGTCGAGCCCGCGGAGCTCGGCGACGCCGAGGGCCTCCGCGTAGGACAGCTCGTCGTCGCGATCGGGAACCCGCACGGCTTCGCCGGCTCGGTGACCGCCGGCGTCGTCTCCGCGCTCGGACGCTCGCTGCCCGTCCGCTCGCGGAGGGCCGCCCGCTTCGTCGACAACGTCATCCAGACGGACGCGGCCCTCAACCCCGGCAACTCCGGAGGCGCCCTCGTCGACGGCCGCGGCCGCGTCGTCGGGATCAACACCGCCGTCGCGGGCGTCGGGCTCGGGCTGGCGGTGCCGATCGACGACGTCACGCGCCGCATCGTCGCCGCGCTCGTCAGCGAGGGGCGGTACCGGCGCGCGTCGATCGGGATCGCCGGCGGCTCCCGGCCGCTGCCTCCACGCCTCGCGGCGCGCCTCGGCCGGAGCATCGGGATCGAGGTGGTCGAGGTGCTTCCGGACAGCCCTGCCGAGCGGGCGGGGCTCCGGCCGGAGGACATCGTCGTCGAGGTCGACGGGACGCCCGTCGAGCAGGTCGGGCACCTGCAGCGGCTGATGGTCGCCGACGTGATCGGCGGCGAGGTCGCGCTCCGCGTCGTCCGCCACGGCGAGCTGGAGGCCGTGACCGTCGTGCCGGTCGAGCTCGAGCTCTAGCTCACGGAGGGGGCGCCGCAGACGGCACCCCCTCGCGCGAGGGTCACCCGGTGAGCGCGGCCCACGCCTCCTCGACCCGGCCCTCGAGGCTGTGTTGCGGCTCGAGAATCGCGTCTCCCGTCTCGAGGTCGAGCTTCAGCACGCCGCTCCACACGCTTCGGTGAGGAAGGGGTCGGGCGCCGTCTCGTCGACGTCGATCCGCACGATCTCCGGTCGGCCGGCCGTCGCGGCGGGCACCGCACCCGCCGCAGCCACCACCAGGCCCAGGAGCCTGGCGCTGAGGCGTCTGCACATCCGCTGCCCCTTTCGTCGGTCGCCTGCGGCTGACGACGCTTCGCGTTGACAGCTGCATAGCACGGTTGGGGGCGCCGGGACAACGCCCGCGCGGGGCCTCGCCGCCGGATTAGTCTCGCTCGAGGAAGCGACGGATCGCGCCCTGTGCCTCGTCGCCGAGCATCGACAGCGCCAGCCAGTCGCGGGCATGCCCGACGGTCTCGTGCCACGACACGTCGCGCCACCAGTTGAGCTGCTGCTTCGCGTAGCGCGTCGTCTGCGGCAGCTTGCGCGCGAGCTTGTCGACCCACTCGTCGATGACCGCGTCGAGCTCCGCCTCCGGGACGGCCCGGTTGACGAGGCCCCACTCCGCCGCACGCGCGGCGGGGAGCTCCTCGCACAGCAGCACGATCTCCCGCGCGCGCCGCTCGCCGACCATGATCGGGAGCCACTGGGTCGCGCCGCCGGCGGGCACGGAGCCGTGCTCGAGGCCGACGTGGCGGATGAAGGCATGGTCGACCATCACCGCCAGGTCGCACGCCATCTGGAGCTCGTTGCCCCCGCCGACCGCGATCCCCTGCACGCGGGCCACCGTCGGCTTGCCGATCTCGCGCAGCCGGTCGTGCATGTCCTTGAACGCGCCGAACCACTTCCAGTACTCGCGCGGGTTCCCGACGAGCTCCGCGCCCCACGACCGCAGGTCGGCGCCGACGCAGAACGCGCGGCCGGTGCCGGTGACGACGACGACCCGCACCTCGTCGTCCCACGAGGCGTCCTCGCACGCCCGCGCGAGCTCGCGGAGCATGCGGAAGTCGAACGCGTTGAGGACGTCGGGCCGGTTCAGCCGGATCGTGGCGCGCGGCGGCGCCTTCTCGTAGACGATCGACTCGAAGCCGAGCTCGGCGGGGTCCGCGACCGGGCGCGGGGACGACGCCTCCGTCACCCCGAGACCTCGGCGAAGTGCACCTGGAACGGGACGCCCATCGCCATCGCGTCCTTCCCCGTGGCGGCGAACTCGGGCGTGCGCGCGGCCTCCTTGAAGGCGTCCCGGTCGGCGAACTCCCACTCGGCGTAGTAGCGGAACGCGGGCTCGCCGACCGGCGCGCCGAAGACGGGCCCGTGACGGAACGTGCTGCCGGGAACCTGCTGGCACAACGCCGCGTGCTCCTCGTAGCGCGTCAGATCGGGCTCCTGCTCGTAGACGACGAACACCCTGACCATCCGTCCCTCCCTCCGATCGCTCCGCGGAGGCACGAGCGTATAGCGTGCGGTCGCGATGGCGACCCCCAGCGGCTCCACCACCCTCCGGACGGTGCGCTAGCGGTGTCGGGCGGAACCGCGCTCGCCGTCGCGCTCGCCGCCACGGCCGGGCTGCTGGGGTCGGTGCAGGCGGTGGTGATGGGGAGGCTGGGCGAGCGGGTCGGCTCGCTCGAGGCGCTCGCGTTCGCGACCGTGCTGTCGGTGGTGCTCGCGCTGGGGCTGCTGCTGGCGACGCGGCGCACGCTGGCGGGCCTCGAGGAGGCGACGCGAGCACCGGCGTGGATGTGGGCCGGCGGCGTGCTCGGCGTCTTCATCGTGTTCACGATCACGTTCGTGACGCCGCGGCTCGGCGCCACGGCGACGATCGGGCTGCTGATCGCCGGGCAGCTGTTCATGGGCGCCGTGATCGACCGTGCCGGCCTGTTCGGGATCGAGCAGATCGGCCTCACCTGGCCCCGTCTGCTCGGCATCGCGCTGCTGGCCACGGGCGCCGCGCTGTCACTGCACAAGGGGTAACCTCATGGTTCCCCCACGGCCCCTCCCCGCCTTGCGTCCTAGACCAGACGCTTTTCGAGGTAGGCGGCCAGCCGGGTGAGGGGGAACGAGATCACGAAGAAGAGCACCATGATCGCGCCGTAGATCTCGAAGGCGTGGATCTCGCCGAGGCCGATCGGCGGGACGGCGGTCAGCCGCTCCACCGACCGCTCGCCGGCCTCGAGCACCTCGAGCCCGCCGATCACCTGCGCGAGCGTCGTGTTCTGGACGATGTTCACGAGCAGGCTGACGCCGGGGGGGAGCAGCCGCCGCGTCGCCTGCGGGAGGACGACGTGGACGTGCCGCCCCACCCAGCCGAAGCCGAGCGCGGCGGCGGCCTCGTGCTGCTCGCGCGGGATCGACTGCACCGCGCCGCGCGTCGCCTCCGCGACCTGGGCGCTCCCCCACAGCGTGAGCGCGATCGCCGCCGCCGTCAGCGGGTCGAACTCCAGCTGCGGCGACACCTCCCCGAGGCCGAAGTAGACGAGGAAGACGGTGACGAGGATCGGGAGCCCGCGGAACACCTCGATGTAGAGGCGGATGAGCGCCTGCAGCGGGAGGAACCGGATCGTGATCAGCGTCCCGAGGAGGAGCCCGATCACCGCGCTGCCGACCGTCGAGAACGCGGCCACGCGGAGCGTCCCGGGGAGGCCCTCCTCGAGGATGTACCGCGCGACCGGCTCGACCCAGTCGGGCACTAGCGCGCCTCCGGGAGGGCGAGCCGCGCCTCGAGCAGCCGGATCAGCGCCGAGAGCGACCACACGAGCGCGAGGTAGACGACGGCGAGCACCGTCAGCGCCTCGAGCGTCTCGACCGTGAGCGCCGCGATGTTCAGCGCGGTCGTCGTCAGCTCCGGGTAGCCGATCACGTACATCAGCGACGTGTTCTTCAGCACCGAGATGTACGTGTTGATCGACGACGGGAGCGCGATCCGGGCGCCGATCGGGAGGGTCACGTTCGCGAACGTCCCGAGGCGGCCGAAGCCGAGGGCGGCACCGGCCTCGCGATACCGCTGCGGCACCGCCTCGAAGCCGGCGCGGAAGTTCTCGCTGTTGAACGCGCCGCCCCAGACCATCACCGAGACGAGCGCGACGGTGAACTGGTCGAGGAGGATCCCGAACTGCGGGAGCGCGTAGAAGATCATGAAGATCTGCAGCAGGATCGGCGTGTTCCGGATCACCTCGACGTAGACCGCCGTCAGCTGGCTGATGACCGGGATGCGGTGCGCCCGTGCCGCTCCGAGGGTGGCGCCGATGAGGAGCGCGCCGAGGATCGCGAGCGCCGAGACCTTGAGCGTGTTCAGGAACGCGTCGAACAGCTCGGCGCGGTTCTCGTCCACGAACGCCCAGAGGTCGTAGGTGACCGCAAGTGTCATCTGCGTGCGAAGGAGGAGCGGCCGGGCAGCCGGCCGCTCCTCGTCGTCTGGTGCTGCCGCGGCCCCGCTACGGGCACACGGTGTCGGCGCTCGGGCTGCCCGGCGGCGGGTAGCCGAACCTGTTGTTCGGCCGCAGGATGTTGCGCGAGAAGTCACGCACGAACCGGGCGGCGACGTTGTTTCGCAGGATCCCCATGAAGCGGTCCTTCCTGCGCATGAGCTCGAGCCGCGAGTCGACCCAACGCTTCATCGCGGCGTTCCCCTGCCGGATGCCGACCCCGTACGGCCCCTCGAGGAACGTGTCGTTCGTCAGCCTCGAGTTGCGGTCGGCGGCGGCAATCCCGACCAGCACGGTGTCGTCCCACATCAGCGTGTCCGCGCGGCCCTGGTTGAACGCCAGCAGGGCGTTGGTGAAGCTGTCGGTGACGGTCAGCTGCGCGCTCGGGAAGCACCGCCGCACCCAGCGGTCGTAGATCGAGCCGCTCG
>DATHTC010000322.1:0-2051 GCA_035463735.1 Gaiellaceae bacterium
CGATCCGCCTGGGCATCGATGCGGTCGGAGGCACTGCAACTGGACACCTCGCCGACTGTCTGTGCGACGACGCGATCCTGGTCAACTATGGACGAATGCGCGATGCCTCCTGCACGGTGCATCCTGACGCCTTCATCTTCCGCAACCTGACCATGCGCGGCTTCTGGCTTGTCAATTGGTTCCGGCAAACGCCCGAGAGAGAGCGCGCGGTGCTCCTCGGCGAGATCGCCGACCTCATCGCCGAGGGCAAGCTGCACGCGCCGATTCACGCCACTTACGACGTCAGCGAGATCAAGGAAGCAGTCGCGGTCGCCGCAAGCGGCGGACGATCCGGCAAGGTCCTGATCGTCCCACGCCACTGACTCCGCTCATCCCTCGCCTGGGCGAGTGTGCTCATTCCGGCGTCAACGTGGCGTCACCCTTGCGCTCGTGGCGTCGGCGGCGAGTACGGTCCGCGCGTGCCCGACGCCGCCGAGCTGCTGGCCGCCTACGACGCGCAGCTGCGTGCCCACGTCCCCGACCAGCTGCCGGACGGCGCGTCTGTCGAGCGGGACGGGCCGCTGCTGCGCTTCCTCGGGCTCGCCGGCCGCGGCTTCGTCCTCTACCGCGACCTCGGCGGGCTCGACGGCGCCCACCTCGACGAGTTGATCGCGCGCCAGGTGCGCGTCTTCGCAGCGCGCGGCGAGCGGTTCGAGTGGAAGCTGCACGGGCACGACCGCCCGCCGGACCTGCCCGAGCGGCTGCGTGCGGCCGGCTTCGTCCCCGAGGACGAGGAGACCGTCGTGATCGCGCCCACCGCCGCGCTCGCGCGCCCACCCGAGCTCCCCGACGGCGTGTCGCTGCGGGAAGTGAGCGCGCGGCGCGACCTCGACCGCATCGCCGCGCTCGAACGGGCGGCCTGGGGTCGGGGCGAGGGTGACGGTTCGCTCGCAGCGAGCCTCGAGGCGGAGCGGGAGGCGGATCCGGAGGGGCTTGCGATCGTCGTCGCGGAGGCAGGCGCCGACCTCGTGTGCGCGGGCTGGGTGCGGTTCGAGCGCGGCACCGACTTCGCGACGCTCTGGGGCGGCGCGACGTTGCCGGCGTGGCGTGGCCGGGGGATCTACCGTGCCACCGTCGCGTACCGTGCGAGGCTGGCCGCCGAGCGCGGCTTTCGCTTGCTCCAGGTCGACGCGTCGGACGACAGCCGGCCGATCCTCGAGCGCCTCGGCTTCTCGGCCGTGACGACGACGACGCCGTACGTCTGGTCGCCGTCGCCGCTGCCGTAGCATCCCCGCCGTGAACGAGGTGCGGCCGGGGGTGTGGCACTGGGAGGCTGCGCATCCGGACTGGGTGCCGGAAGCCGACTGGGGCCCCGAGGTCTCGTCCTACGCGATCGACGACGGCGAGCGATTGCTGCTCTTCGACCCGCTGGCGGTGCCGGGCAAGCTCGAGGAGCTCGCCGCAGGGCGCGAGACGGCGATCGTGCTCACGTGCCCGTGGCACCGTCGCGGCGCTCCGGAGCTCGCGGAGCGGCTCGGGGTGCCGATCCACGTTCCGCCGCCGGACGAGGGCGACCCGGATCCCGTCCGCGGGCACGTGTTCCGGGCCGGCGACCGGCTGCCGGTCGGGGTCGACGCGTTCCCGGGGATGGAGCCGAACGACCTCGCGCTCTGGGTCGACCGGCGGCGCGCGATCGTCGTCGGCGACGCGCTCATCGACCGTGGCCGCGGCCTCGAGTTCCCGGCCGACTGGGCGAACAAGGGCGTCCCGCCCGAGGAGATCCTCGCGGGCCTGCGCCCGCTGCTCGAGCTGCCGGTCGAGCTCGTCCTCCCGACGCACGGCGCACCCGCGGACCGCGCCGCCCTCGAGCGCGCGCTCGCGTAGCACGCGTGCTGCATCCGCCCGCGCCCGCCGATCGACCTCGCGCAACGCCGCGAGGACATCGACGCGTACGTCGACCCCACGACCGAGCCGCATGGCTGACGAGCGCCCTGCGCGCGGCGTCCTCGACACGTCGGTCGTCATCGACGCGCAGCGGCTCGAGCCCACGCGCCTCCCAGCCGATCCCGCGG
>DATHTC010000323.1:0-1618 GCA_035463735.1 Gaiellaceae bacterium
CTCGTGGGGCCACCATCGCTGTACCGGCGATGCCGACTCGCACCGCGCCTCGAAGGGTTCCCGAGGCGACCACGGCGGGCCGTCCACGCTGACCGGGTGGAGCAGCGGCGTCGAGCCGCCGGACAGGTTCCACGCCCGCCAGCCGGTGACGGGCGTCGGGTCGGGGCCGCTCATCGCTCAAGGGTGTACCCGGAGCGCGCGAGCCGCAAGGGACCTGTCCGGCGGTCGTTACGCGGCCGTTACCGGGCGCCGGCGCTGTCGAGTGCGGCCACGACCCGCTGCGCCGGGCCCTTCACGCCGAAGTGCTCGGCGAGCTGGAGCAGCGACGCGTCGTCGCGTTGCCCGTGCCACCCCTGGATCGGAGCGGACGCGTTCACCGGGACGATCTTGCGGACGGCGTCGAGGTACTCCTTGGCGTCGCGGAGCCGTGCCCGGAGCGCCGGCTTGCCCTTGAGCGGTCCGGGCGCCGGCACGTCGGTCGCAGCGTCCTCGAGCATGGCGTCGAGCGTCGGGTACGCGTTCACGAGCTCGCGCGCGGTCTTCTCGCCGACGCCGTTCACACCCGGGAGCCCGTCGCTCGGATCGCCGCGCAGGATCGCGAAGTCCGCGTAGCGTGATGCTGGGACGCCGTACTTCTTCAGGACGCCAGGCTCGTCGAGCTCCAGCAGCTCCGACACGCCGCGGAGCGTGTAGAGCAGCTTCACCACCGGGTCGTGCACGAGCTGGATCAGGTCCCGGTCCCCGGAGACGATCTCGACCCGGTCGTCGTCGGTCGCCTTGGCGCAGATCGCGCCGATCGCGTCCTCTGCCTCCCAGCCCTCCGTCTGCGCCTGCTCCATCCCGGTCGCGTCGAGGAGCGCGCGCAGCACGTCGAACTGTCCCGGCAGGTCCTCGGGGTCGGGCGGCCGCTGCGCCTTGTAGCCCGCGTACAGCTCGGTGCGCGCGACCGGCCGCCAGTCGTGGTCGTACACGTGCACCACGCGTTCGGGCCGCCGCGTCGCGATCAGCCGCGTCGTCATGTCGAGGTACCCGTATACCGCGCCGACCGGCGTTCCGTCGGGCGCCCTCACGGCGTCCTTCAGCGCGAAGAACGCCCGGTACATCAGGCTCGAGACGTCCAGGAGCAGGTGGTGTGTCACCGGCCGAGCGTACTGCCCCGGCGGTTCGTAGACGCGGCAGCAGTCAGCCACATGAAGCGCCGGCCCCGGTGTCTCGCGAGTGGAACACGACGGTTGGACGGACGTGGGTCCGTCAGCCTGGTCCCGTCCTCTGCTTCGTGCTCTGGCGTATCCGTGGTGAGGTCGGTACCGAGCGGGGACGTCGCTCGGTCGTGACCGGGACGCCGAAGGCGAGGTGCGTCAGCGACGCGGCGGCGCCGCCGATCGCGAGGCCGGCGACGACGTCGAGCGGGAGGTGGGCGCCGACGTAGACGCGTGCGAACGCGACGACGAGCGGCAGCGCGAGCAGCGCGTACCGCCACCTCCATGCGAGGTACGGCACGATCGCCAACACGAGCGCCGCCGCCACGGCGGAGTGCCCGGACGGGAAGCCGAGCCCCTCGGCCGCGTCGCGGAGGTTCAGTTGGTCGATCAGTGCGTCCGGTCGCTCGCGGCCGACG
>DATHTC010000324.1:0-3330 GCA_035463735.1 Gaiellaceae bacterium
CTCGGTCCGTTTCGCCCGGATAGGACCCGGGTAGATAAAACCCATGGCTTCATACACGTTGAACAAGGCGGCCGTGGCCAAAGCCCGTCGCCTCATCGAGGCCCGCCAGTACGTGCTCGACAGCGACTGGGGCGAGAGCCAACCTGGCGCCGACGACGAGAACACCTACCTCGAGAACCACTCCTGGGACGAGTTCGGGGAATGGCACCTGGGCCTCACCGA
This sequence comes from Gaiellaceae bacterium, assembly GCA_035463735.1. Classification (GTDB taxonomy): domain Bacteria; phylum Actinomycetota; class Thermoleophilia; order Gaiellales; family Gaiellaceae; genus DATHTC01. The sequence goes on from DATHTC010000324.1 coordinate 223, forward strand.
CGGCGCCAACGCAGAGACCAAGGCGCGCTACGCCTTCGTCTACGGCGACTTCCGTCGCCTCCACCGGACCGGCCTGATCGCCTGCCACTACCGCGCCGCCGAGTGGCGGCACAAGGAGATCGAGCTGGCGGCGCACGAGCTGCTGCAGCTGCTGGACCGGGCCACCGCCTGACGGGAGTCCGGCTCGGGCCCCATGGGCGGCGGCAGTCATACTCGCCCCCGTGGAGCCGATCCTCGTCCCCCCGGGCGGCGGCGAGCTCGTCGGCGACTCGCCGGAGCGGCGGGTCGAGATCGTCTCGGATGCCGACTCGCTGCACGCGACGTGGTCCCGCTTCGGGCCGCACCGCGTCGGCGCCGACCTGCACGTGCACCACCACCACACCGACCTCTTCTACGTGCTCGACGGGGAGCTGACGGTGCGGCTCGGCGTCGAGGACGAGCCTGTCGTCGTGCCCGCGGGGACGCTCGCGCGCGTGCCGCCCGACGTCGTCCACGGCTTCCGCAACGGCAGCGACGCCGACGTCCGCTACCTCAACTTTCACGCGCCGGGAATGGCCTTCGCGGACTTCCTCCGCGCGCTGCGCGACGGCCGCGACTTCTCGTACGACCAGCACCCGCCCCCGGCCGACGGCGGCCGCCCCACCACGGAGGCCGTGATCGGCGGCGACGGCTCCGTCGCCGACCGGCCCGGGTTGCGGGTCGCGCTGCTCGCGGACGTCGACGAGATCGGGATCTCGGAGGCGTGGAGCGATCCCGGGAGCCCGTCGCCGCCTCCCCACTTCCACGCCAGGCACGTCGAGTCGTTCTTCGTCCTCGAGGGGGAGATGACGTTCACGGCCGGCGGCGGCGAGCTCCGCGCGGAGGCGGGGTCGTGGGTGCAGGTGCCGCCGAGCGTCGTGCACACGTTCGCGTTCACCGGCAGCGGCCCGGTGCGGTTCCTCAACCTCCACACGCCGAGCTGCGGCTACGGCGCGTTCCTCCGCGGTCTCCACGAGGCGCGCACGGACGACGAGCTCGCGGCGGTGCGCGCGGCGTTCGACCAGGTCGCCGCCTAGCCCGTCGGCACGGAGCGAGGCGGTCGGCCGGAGTGAGGCGCGTCGCTCGCGGTAGGCTCGCGCCGCGTGATCCACGTCCGCATCGTCGCGCCGCCCGATCTCGCACAGCCGACGCTCGATCTGCTCGCGGCCTCGCCGGCCACGATCGACCTGATCCACGTGCCGGGCGGGTCGATCAAGCCGCCCGGCGACTTCGTCCTCTGCGACATCGTCCGCGAGGAGGCGAGCGTCGTCATCGACGACCTCCGGGAGCTCGGGCTCGCCGAGCGGGGGAGCATCGCCGTCGAGGAGGTCGACACGCAGCTGTCCGAGCTCGCGGCGCAGGCGGAGCTGGCCGCGCGGGGATCGCCCGCCGACGCCGTCGTCTGGGAGGAGGTCGAGGCGCGGACGTCGCAGGGCGCCGAGCTGTCCGTGAGCTTCCTCGCGTTCATGGTCGTGGCGACGCTGATCGCGGGGATGGGGATCCTCACGGACTCGCAGATCCTGATCATCGGCGCGATGGTCGTCGGCCCGGAGTTCGGGCCGATCGCCGGCTTCTGCGTCGCCGTCGTCCAGCGCCGCCTCCGGCTCGCGCGGCGGTCGCTCGTCGCGCTCGCGATCGGGTTCCCGCTGGCGATCGTCGCGACGTTCCTCGTCACGCTCGCGCTGCGGGCGCTCGGCTCGGCCCCCGAGACGGTCGCCGCCGTCAGCCGTCCCGCGACGTACTTCATCGCCGATCCGGGCGCCTTCTCCGTCATCGTCGCGACGCTGGCCGGGGTCGCCGGCGTGCTCTCGCTGACGACGGAGCGGTCGGGCGCGCTCACGGGCGTGCTCATCTCGGTGACCACGATCCCGGCGGCGGCGAACGTCGGCGTCGCGGCCGCCTACGGCGACTGGGACGAGGTCGGCGGCGCGCTCGCGCAGCTCGGGATCAACCTCCTGTGCCTGATGTCGTCGGGTATCGCGACACTCGGCCTCCTCCGCGTCGTGTACCAGCGCCGCCGCCGCGCGGCGCACGAGCGCGGGACGGCTCCCTCCGCGCCGGCCTCGAGCTAGAGGGGCCGGGCGAAGCCCGAGGGCGTCGGCCGAGACGGTCTGTCACCCCGGACTCTGACGGGACACCTCCGAGCGCGCGCTGCTCAGGCAGGCGAAACCGACGGCGGCCGACACGTAGCGACAACCGTCGCGCACCTGTTGACATATTCCTGCATGGGTATACAATCGCCGCCATGGCACGGGCAGCGACCACGACGGACGCGTTCAACGCGGTGGCCGAGCCCCGGCGGCGGCAGATCCTCGACGTCCTCGCCGGCGGCGAACGCCCCGTCAACGACCTGGTGCGCACGCTCGGGCTGGCCCAGCCGCAGGTGTCGAAGCACCTCCGGGTGCTGCGAGAGGTGGGTGCGGTGGCGGTGCGCGAGGACGGGCGCCGCAGGCTGTACCGGCTGAACGGGCGCGCGCTCAAGCCCATCCACGACTGGGTGAAGGAGTACGAGCGCACGTGGTCGGAGCGCTTCGAGCGGCTGGACGACGTGTTGGAGGACCTCAAGCAGAAGGAGGACGACGATGGCAGCGACGACTAGCGGCACGGCGACGGTGACCCTCCCGGCCGACGACCAGATCCTGATCACGCGCGACTTCGCCGCGCCGCGGCACCTGGTCTACCGGGCGTGGACGACGCCGGAGCTCGTGAAGCGGTGGTGGAGCGGGCAGCGCGGGGAGGTGACGCTCGTCGAGATCGACCTGCGCGTCGGCGGCCGGTGGCGGTACGTGATGGTCACGCCGGACGGGTTCGAGGTCGCCTTCCACGGCGAGTACCGGGAGCTCGTCCCGAACGAGCGGATCGTCTCGACGGAGGTCTACGAGGGAGCGCCGGGCGGTGACGAGAACGGGACGCTGAACGCGGCGACGTTCTCCGAGGCCGAGGGGCGTACGACGCTCGAGATCCTCGTCCAGGCCCCGAGCAGGGAGATCCGTGACGCGATCATCGACTCCGGCATGGAGGGCGGGATGCAGGAGGCGATGGACCTCCTGGAGCAGGTCGCCGTCTCGCTCCGCTGAGCCGAGACAGGCG
>DATHTC010000325.1:0-11935 GCA_035463735.1 Gaiellaceae bacterium
CGGCGCCCGGGCGCCACAACGTCGCGCCGGCCGCCGCCGTCGCGTCGACGGCGAGGCGGACGGGCTCGTCCTCGGCTCCCCGCGCGTCGGAGCCTGCCGAGAGCGCCTCCCCGGCCAGCTCGACGAGCCTGACGTCGTCCGCGCGGCCGGCGTGGCCGTCCGCGAGCGCCCGGATCGCTGCGGCCACGTGCGCCGCGGCCGCCCGCAGGAGGTCGAGCTCGTGCGCCTCGAACCGCGCGCCCACGCGGAACGCCTCCAGCGAGCCTGCATGAACCCCTGCAACGGACACCGGCAGCACGGCCACCGCGTCTGCGCCGACGCGCGTCGCGATCTCCCGCAGGGGCGCCGGCAGCGCGTGAACCTCGACCACCTCCTCGCCGCCTCCCCGCCCCGGCGCCACACGGCTCGCCTCCAGCTCGGCGGCGAGCGCCGGCGAGGCCGCCGCCACGCCGCGGGCGCAGAGCTGTCCGTCGGCGTCGGCCGCACGCACGACGACCACCGTGCCGCCGACCGCCTCCAGCAGCGCATCGGCGGCGGCGGCGAGCACCTGCCCGAGCGATCCGTCCGCCGCGACCGCCGCAGCGACCCGCCCGAGCGCCTCGACGGGCGAAACCGTCCGCGCGGCCCCGCCGGCGGCCCCCTGCCGGGCCCGGTGCTGGGCGACCTCCATCCCGCGCCCAGTATGGCCGAGGGATCGTGGGCGGCGGCGCCGGACGGCCGCCCACGGCGACCCTCTAGACTCCCGCACATGGCCGAGCCCGCGCGCAGGCGACGGAGCGACGCGCCGCCCCCGGTCGACCCGTTCGCCGTCCAGCGCGCCTACCGCCTGGAGCGCGCGAAGCGCCGGGCCCGCGTGGAACGAGCGCGGGAACGCCGGTTGGCGGCCGTCCGCTTCGCCTCCGTGCTGCTCCTGCTCGTCACGCTCGCAGCGCTGCTCGTGATCACGGTCTGGAACCAGATCGAAGCCCTCTTCGGCCTGTGAGCGCACGCTGGGCCAGCGAGGGCTCCCGCCGGGCAGAGCCCGGCTCCGCCCCCGCCTCGCGCCGCTGACCGCCCTCCAGTCGGGGGCCCGTGCGTCCGCACTGTTCCCCCTCCCTCCGGGACGCCCAGCGGCACGCCCAGCGCGCGCTCAGCGCGCCCACGGCCGGCGTCCGTTTCCCGCCGGGCAGAGCCCGGCTCCGCCGGGCGCCTCGCGGCTGCTGACCGCCCTCCAGTCGGAGGGCCGTGCGTCCGCACTGTCCCTCCTCCCTCCGGGACGCCCAGCAGCCACGCCGAGGACGCGCTCGCCAAGACAGCCTGCGGGCTCCCGCCGGGCGAAGCCCGGCTCCGCCCCCGCCTCGCGCCGCTGACCGCCCTCCAGTCAGGGGCCCGTGCGGGACGCGTTCGTCGGGGCTCCGCGGGCCGTTCCTCAGGAAGACCAGCGATGCGGCGCGACGTCTGCGCGGGCGAACGGCTTCCACGGTGCGCGCTCCCAACGCGCGCCGCCGCACATGGGACAGGCTGGGAGCGCGTTCGAGATCGCGACGCCGTACCCGCACCCGCAACAGCGGAACTCCCCCGTTGCGGGGTCGCCGGCGGCGTGGTAGCCGACGGACGCGTCGACCCCTCGCGCCGCGCGAGGATCATCCCCGTCGAGCATGCGACCCCTTCCTCGAAGCTCAGCGTGACGTCCGGCCGCGGTTGTGCCCATACTGCGCACCGTGCAAACGCCGGAGCCCTTCCCGCCCGTCGATCCGTTCGCCGCCCGGGATCCGGACCCGCCGCGCACGCCGCTCCCGCAGGGCGACGGCCTCTGGGGGATCGGCGACCGCGTCACGTGGGTGTCCGGACTCGTGCTCGCCCTCTCGGCCTTCACCGGCTGGTACGTCGGCTCCGGCGACGGAATCACGCTCAGCGTGATCGGGTGGCACACCGGAGCGCTCGGGAAGCTCGTGTTCTTCGTCGGCCTCGCCGTGCTCGCGGTCGCCGCCCTGCGCGAAGCAGGCTGGGACCTGCCCGCGATGGTGCCGGAGAGCCTCGTCGTGATCGCGCTCGGCTCGCTCGGGACGATCTTCGTCCTCATCCGCGTGATCGAGATCCCCGACCGGTTCCTGCCCGCGGACGGCCGAGGGATCGGCATCTGGATCAGTCTCGTCTCCGCCCTTGCGGTTGTCGTGGGAGGGCTCCTCCGCGCAGGTGAGGAGCTGTGACCTCCCCGCAGCCTCGCCCCGGACCCGTCTAGGCCTCGCCCCTCCGACCGCGCGCCGCGACCCATCGCGGCGCCGCGAGCACGAGGAGCCCGACCGCTGCGCCGAGGAGCGCGCCGAGGAGGACGTCGGTCGGGTAGTGGACGCCGACGTAGACTCGCGACCACGCGATCAGGGCAGCGAGCACGAACAGCAACGGCGTCGCCCACCGCGGCGCGAAGCGAGACAGCACCACCGCCGCCGCAAAGCTCGTGGCGGCGTGCCCCGACGGAAGCGAGAGCTCGAGCGCGGCGCGGTCGAGCGGCTCCTGCTCGGGATGCGCGACGTAGGGCCGCGGCCGGTCGGTCAGCACCTTCAACGCCGTCGCCGCGAGATCGGCGACGGCAACCGCGAGGAGCGTGAGCAGCGCCGGCCGGGGGTCGCGGCGTGCCAACGAGACCAGCGCGGCGATGATCAGCCACACGGCGCCCAGGGAGCCCGCGAGCGAGAGCCCGAGAAACACGTCGTCGAGCCAGCCGACGCGGTGCTCGACGACCCACCGCTGGAGGTCGCCGTCGACGCTCAGGCGCGGGTGGCGAGCATCTGCTTGGCCGACTCGATCAGCTGCTGCGGATCGAACGGCTTGCCGATGAATCCCTGCGCGCCGCGCTCGGCCGCCTCGCCCGCGACACGCTCGTCCACCTTCCCGCTGAACATGAGGACCGGAATCGAGCCGACGCCGTGGCGCTCCTGGACGCGGCGGAGCATCTCCCAGCCGTCCACCTGGGGCATCATCACGTCGAGGAGGATGAGGTCGGGCGGCTCCTCCTCCAGCGCGGCCAGCCCCTCCTCGGCGCTCGCGGCCTCACGCACGCTGTACCCCTCGAGCTCGAGGCTCGCCCGGACGAACCCGCGGAGCCCCGCGTCGTCGTCGACGATCAGCACGAGCGGCCCGCCGCGCGGCGTGCCGCCGGGACCCGAGCGCTCGAGGAAGGCGTCGAGGTCGGAGCGTCGGTACCGGCGGTGCCCCCCGGGCGTGTAGAACGCCGGGAGCTTCTTCTGGTCGGACCACTTCCGGATCGTGCTCTGCGCGACGCCCAGGTACTTCGCCGCCTGCCCGAGCGTGAGCCAGTCGGACTCGCCGCCGGGTGGCCGGCGGCCGCCGAGCGTGTCGCGGAAGGCCATAGCCCCCGAATCTACCCAAAGTTGGAGGTTCCTGAACCGTTCGCATGCAGCTTCTAGGGCGAGCTGTCCGTCACGGTGACGGTCACGGTCTCCCGAACGGGTGCGAGCGGGAGCGGCCGGAGCGTGCGTACCTGAGTCCGCGTGCCCGTCTCGGGGTCGTCCTCGAGCGCGCGCCCGAGGCCGACGCCGAGGAGGAACACGAGCAGCCCCGCGAGCAGGAGCGCGAGGACGCGCAACCACGGCCGCCTGCGCCGACGCGGACGGGGTCGCACCCCGGCGTTCGGCGTGGTCACGGCCGGTAGTCGACCGCGCCGCGCGCGTACTGGTGGAAGGCCGCGCCCGTGACGGTCGCGAACGTTCGCGGCCAGCCGCGGGGAGCCCCTGCCTCCGCGAGCGCCTCGCGCGCCCACCGGTCGGCCCCGTCGTACGCCTCGGCGAGGTCGGCGAGCGTGAACGTCTGCCCGACCCGCTTCCGCAGCTCGCCGACGAGCAGCTCGACCTGCGCGAGCAGCTGCAGGTACTGCGTCCGGTCGCGCTCGGACTCGAGCCGCTCGTGGCTCTCCTCCCACTCCCGGCGGGTCGTGTCGAGGGCGGTCGCGGACACGGGCTGACGATGCTAGCCGGGCTCGGCTGCGGTGCAGCAGCGGTCGGGCCAGCGACGGTCGACCTCGTCGAGGATGCGCTCGCCGAGCGCGTAGCCGGGCTGCGCGAGGGCGAAGGCAACGTGCGCGTGGAGGCACTTCAGCTGCGGCGGGTTGCGCGAACCGCCGATTCCGAGCGTCAGCGACGCGCCGCCGTCGGTGCCGAGGCGTCCCGCAGCGAGCTCCCGCCGAATCGCGTGCTGCCTCGCGGTCGCTCGCGCGAGGCTGGCACGCAGCTCGCCGTCGGCCGCCACGCGCCGGCTCCAGCGCTCGACGCCTCCGGCCGCCTCGAGGCGTGAGACCGCCGCGACGAGGTGCCGGCAGGTCAGGTAGTACGTCGTCGGGAACGGGTCCCCGTCGCGGTCGTACGGCTCCTGCTCCGTGACCGCCGGCAGCCCGAAGGGACACCGGACGACGACGCGCCGGAACGCCCGCGGGACGCGTCCCAGCTGGCGCGCGACGACCGCCTGATCACCCTCCATCCCGAGCGATGCTAGAGCGGCGCTCGTGGGCGCGGCGCCACTCGGGGATGCCCTTGACGATGAACAGCCGCTCGCCCGGATGGACGTAGGCGAGCCGGCGTGCCTCGCGGACGAGCACGGCGTCGCTGCGCTGCAGCGCGAGCCGCCGCTCGAGCGAGCGGTTCTCCGCCTTCAGCGCGGCCACGGCCGCCGCCTCGCGCGCGACCTCGCCGCGCCGCTCGAGGTACGAGGTCAGCGGCTGCCAGTAGAGGTACGCGACGAACGCGACCACGACGACGGCGAGCCACCGGCGCAGCAGCGCGCGCCGAGGCGGCCGGCGGCCGCGCTTGGGGGCGGGTCTGCGGGCAGGCGAAGCCACGGGCCGCCTCTTTCGCGCGCGGGAAGCGCTCTTCCTTCCAAGGGGCGTCCGCAGCGGCCACGTCCGGGGGACTGTCCCCAGCCATGGAGGGAGGGGGCATGGGGGAACCGCCAGGTTCCCCCGAGAACCGACGCGCGGGATCGCGGCCCGGCGAAGCCGGGCGCATCCCGCCCGTCGAACCACGTCGGCCCCGATGAAGACGCCGCGCAGCCGGAGCGCCCGCCCCGGAAGGGGCGCGCGCGGAGGCAGAGACCACGTCCTCTCAGGTCAGCCTACGAGACCGCGGCCATGGAGGCCGAAGCGCGCTTCATGCGCGCGAGAGGCCAAGACGGCGCCTCACCAACGCGACCCGGCAGAAGGAGAGGGCTCGTGGGGGAACCACGGGTTCCCCCACGCAACTGCCGCTAGCGCGGCAATTGCGACAGATCGCCGAGCCGCCCCACCGTGTCCCGCACCGCCGCGAGCAACGCCAGCCGGTTGGCGCGCAGCCGCTCGTCCTCCGCCATCACGAGCACGTCCTCGAAGAAGCGCTCCAGCACGGGCGCGAGCGTCGCGGCGGAGGCGAGCGATGCGCGCACCTCGGCAGGATCCACCCGGACGCGCGCGAGCGCGGCGGCGAGCTCCCGCTCGGCGTCCTCCTCGAACAGCGACTCGTCGATCTCCGCCCCGTCGGCACCGCGGGCCGCGAGCCGGCTCGCGCGGTCGTGCACCTCGAAGGTCGCCGCGAGCTCGGGGCTCTCCGCCGCGGCGGCGAGCTCCTCGGCGACGCGCGCCACGCCGGCGAGGTCGGGCGCCGCCGAGGCACGCGCGACGCGGACGAGCTCGACCGGCACGTCGAGCAGCTGCTCGAGCCGCTCCTCGACGAAGTCGCGCACGTCGGGCTCGAGCAGGTCGCGCGGCACGACGAGGCCGCCCTCGGTCGCGAGCCGGCAGAGCCCGATCGCGGCGCGTCGCAGCGCGTACGGGTCCCGCGAGCCGGTCGGCCGGTGACCGAGGCCGAACGCGACGTTGAGCGTGTCGATCCGATCGGCCGCCGCGAGCAGGCGCCCTGCCTCGGACTCCGGGAGCGCGCCGCCCGCCGACTCCGGCAGGTACTGCTCGTCCACGGCGGCGGCGACGTCCTCGGGGTACCCGGCCAGCCGCGCGTACGTCGCGCCGATGTGCCCTTCCAGGTCGGGGAACTCCCGCACCAGCTCGGCGGCCTGGTCCGCCTTCGCAAGCCGCGCCGCCTGGAGCGCCGTCTCCTCGCCGCCGAGCCGCCCGACGAGCGCCGCCAGCCGCTCCGTCTTGTCCGCGTACGTTCCGGCGCCCGTGAAGAACGTGATCTCGCGGAGCCGCGCGCAGAGCTCGTCGATCCCGACGGCGACGTCGCGGTCGAACGTGAACGCGGCGTCGTCGAGCCGGTTCTCCAGCACGGCGGTGTACCCGGGGACGATCGCCTCGGGGTCGCCGCCGTTCGCGACCACGGCGAAGCGGGTGCCGCCGAGCGGGAAGTAGCGCTGGTGCGACTGCATCGCCGTCACGATCACGCGCTCGGGCAGGCGGAGGAACCGCTCGTCGAAGTCGCTCGCGAGCACGAGGGGCCGCTCGACCAGGTGCACGACCTCGTCGAGCTTCCCGAGCGGGTCGGACCACTCGCCGAGCGCGCCGAGCCCTTCGACGATCAGGCGCCTCCGCTCGGCCTGGTCCGGCTCGACGCCGGCACCGCGGATGGTCTCGAGGTACGCGTCCGCGGACGGGATCTCGAGCCGGCCGCCCGTGAAGCGGTGGCCGAACGAGGACGCGCCGGCAGGCACCCCGTCCACGGCGACCGGCAGCGTTGCGCCGCCGTGCTTGGCGCACAGCCAGCGCACCGGGCGCGAGAAGCGGAGGTCGGGCCCCCACCGCATCGACTTCGCGAACTGGAGGCCGTGCACGATCGCCGCCAGCCGCTCCGGGAGCACGTCGGCGACGGCCCTCCCGGGCACGGTGACGCCGAGGAAGCCGTCCCGCTCCTCGAGCGCCCCGGGCTCGACGCCGTGACGACGCGCGAACCCCGCCGCCGCCTTCTCGCGCAGCGCCACCGGCGGCCCCTGCACCCACGCGTCTGGCGTGCGCTCGGGCAGGTCGTCGACGAGCACGACGAGGCGGCGCGGCCCGACGTGCACCGCCGTCGGCTCGACGCCGAGGTGCTCGCGTGCGAGCTCCGGCAGCTGTGCCTCGGCCTCGACGCACGCCGCCGCGGGGAGCTCCTCGCAGCCGATCTCGAGCAGGAGGCTAGGCAACCGCCGGCTCCTCCACCCCCCGCTCGAGCTCGACGTAGAGCTCGGCGGTGCGTCGCGCGAGCCGCCGGACGCGGCCGATGTACTGCGCGCGCTCGGTCACGGAGACGGCACCGCGCGCGTCGAGCAGGTTGAACGCGTGCGAGCACTTCAGCACCTGGTCGTAGGCCGGCAGCGGGAGGCGCCGCTCGAGCAGCTCGACGCACTCCGCCTCGTGCTCGCCGAACCGGCGCGCGAGGACGTCGACCGGCGCCACCTCGAAGTTGTAGGCGGACCACTGCCGCTCGCTCTCGCGGTACACGTCGCCCCAGGTGACGCCGGGGGCCCACACGAGCTCGAACGCCGTCCGCTTCCCCTGGAGGAACATCGCGAGCCGCTCGAGGCCGTAGGTGATCTCGGCCGGGACGAGCTCCACGTCGAGCCCGCCGAGCTGCTGGAAGTACGTGAACTGCGTCACCTCGAGCCCGTCGAGCCACACTTCCCAGCCGAGACCCCAGGCCCCGAGCGTCGGCTGCTCCCAGTCGTCCTCGACGAGGCGGAGGTCGTGGCGGCGCGTATCGATGCCGAGCGCCTCGAGCGAGGCGAAGTAGAGGTCGAGCACGTCGTCGGGCGTCGGCTTGAGGATCACCTGGTACTGGAAGTAGTGCTGGAACCGGAACGGGTTCTCGCCGTAGCGCCCGTCGGCGGGCCGGATCACCGGCTCGACGTAGGCCGTCCTCCACGGCTTCGGGCCGAGCGAGCGGAGGAAGGTCGCGGGATTCATCGTCCCCGCCGCCACCTCCGTGTGGTACGGCTGCATGAGCACGCAGCCGAGGTCGGCCCAGTAGGCCTCGAGCCGCGCGATCATCTGCTGGTAGTCGAGCGCCACGGGAGGCAGAGGCTAGCTCTCGGTTGACGGAGAGCGGTGGATCTCCGCGCCGTCGAGCCGCGCCTCGCCGGCGAGCTCGAATGCGCCGGGCGGCGTGCGCCTCACGCGGACAGCGTGCGCAGGCGGAAGCCGCCGTGGAACTCGTACGCCGCCGCGATCACCGCCAGGATCTCGCGGGCGTCCCGCTCGGTGAGCGGGAGGTCGCGCGCGTCGGCGAGCGGCCGGTGGAGAAGCGCGTCGGCCGCCGCGAACGCGCGCGGGGAGACGCCCACCGTCCCCGGCTCGAGGCAGGCACGGCAGACGGCGCCGCCCGCGCGCGGCAGGTAGCCGGCGAGCGGCGGCGCGGCCCCGCACTCGGCGCAGCTCTCCGTGTGCGGCTGGTAGCCGGACAGCCACAGGAGCTTCAGCTGGAAGGCGAGCGCGAGCGCGTCGAGCGCCGGGCGCCCCGGACGCGGCTCGAGGGTGTCGCACGCGTCGAGGAAGCGCGTGATCGCCTCGAACGCGCGCGGGCTCGCCTCCTGCTCGGTGAAGAGCCGGAGCATCGCCTCCGCGCCGACGAGCCCGACCGAGAGCCGGTAGTGGTGCTCGCGCGTGGCGGCGTGGGAGCGGACGAGGTGGACGCTCGTCACCGTCTGCAGCTCGCCGGATCCCTGGTGCAGCATCGCCTCCACGTGCGAGAGCGGCTCGAGCCGGCCGCCGACCCGCGACCGGGTGCGGCGGATCCCCTTCGCGACGGCGCCGATCCGGCCCCGTTCGAGCGTGTACAGGTGGAGGACGCGGTCGGCCTCGCCGAGCCGCAGCGAGCGGAGGACGACGGCCTCGGTCCTGTACGTCCTCCCGGCCACGGCTCCAGTGTACGAGCGGAGGCGGCGGAACCCGCGCCGTCCGATTAGCGTTACACGGAGGGATGCCGACGGTCCAGATCTACACGACGCGCTGGTGCGCGTACTGCGTCCGGGCGAAGGCGCTGCTCGCGTCGCGAGGAGTGGCGTTCGAGGAGGTCGCGCTCGACGACGACCCCGCGTTCCGCCAGCGCGTCCACGACCTGACCGGGGGCTGGACGGTGCCGCAGATCCTCATCGACGGCGAGCCGATCGGCGGCTACACCGAGCTCTGGCGGCTCGACAAGACCGGCGAGCTCGAGCAGCGGCTCGCGGCGTAGCCCCGGGTACGTCCGTCAGCGCGGGCCGGCGACCGGCCGGGCGTGCCGGGCGCGACTCCCGAGCCGCTGGCACCGGGGGCAGTACCACGTGCCGCGCCCGCCGACGACGATCCGGTCGATCGGCGTCCCGCACCGCTCGCACGGCTCGCCCAGGCGCCCGTAGGCCTTGAACTCCTCCTGCATCGCGCCGGAGCTGCCGTCCGGCTGCCGGTAGTCACGCAGGGTCGACCCCTGGCGCGCGATCCCGACCTCGAGCGCCTCGCGGAGCGAGGCGTGCACGCGCTCGAGCTCGCCGCGGCGGAGCCCTCCGGCGACGCGGCGCGGGTGGAGCGACGCGCGCCACAGGGCCTCGTCCGCGTAGATGTTCCCGAGACCGGCGACCGTCCGCTGGTCGAGCAGTGCGGCCTTCAGCGGCGCGCGGCGCCCCGACAGCCGCGCGCGGAGGAACGCCGGCGTGAAGGCGTCCGAAAGCGGTTCGGGCCCGAGCCGGACGGCGAGATACGGCTCGAGCTCGCCGGGCTCGAGAAGCAGCCACGTGCCGAACCGGCGTACGTCGCGGTACGCGACGTCCGATCCGTCGTCCAGACTGACAACTGCACGCCGGTGCGGGTCGTCGTCGACCGTCCCGTCCGGCCCCCAGCGGAACGACCCCGTCATCCGGAGGTGCACCAGGAGAGCCCGTCCCGACACGAACCGGACAACCAGGTACTTGCCCCGCCGCTCGACGGCCGCGACGCGCTCGTCCGCGAGCTCCGCCGCAACCGCCCCGGGCTCGACCGGCCTCGTCAACCGCGTGTCGAGGATGTCCGCCCGCTCGATCCGCCGCCCGAGCAGGTGCGGCTCGAGCGCGGCGCGGACGGTCTCGACCTCGGGGAGCTCGGGCATCGCGCCAGCGTAGCCCCGCCCGACGCCCCCGGACCGCGAGCGACCCGTGCCACGCTGGGGAGCTAGTCGCGCGACGTGAGCGTCTCGATCACGATCGGCCGCTCCTCCGGAGCCACGTCAGAGACGGCGTAGGCGGCTCGAACCTCGTCGACCGCGACCCGCGCGGACGCCTCGTCGCGCGCGTGGACCTGTGCGACGGGCTCGTCCGCCTCGACGCGGTCGCCGCGCTTCGCGAGGCAGACGACGCCGACGGCGTGGTCGACGGGGTCGTCCTTCGTGCGCCGGCCGGCGCCGAGGTGGAGCGCCGCGCGGCCGACGGCGCTCGCGCCGGCCCGCTCGACCGTGCCGCCGACACCGAGGACGACCTCGCGGACGACCGGCGCCCGCTCGAGCGCCTCTTCGCCGGGGTCGCCGCCCTGTGCGCGGATCCAGCGCTCGTAGGCCGCGATCGCGGAGCCGTCGGCCACCGCCGCCTCGGCACGGCGCCGCGCCTCGGAGTGGTCGACGCCCAGGTCGGAGAGCGCCAGCAGGTGCGCGCACGATGCGAGCACGAGCTCCGTGAAGTCGGGGGGCCCGTCGCCGCGCAGCGTCGCCACGGCCTCGCGGACCTCGAGCGCGTTCCCGACCGCGCGTCCCAGCGGCTGGTCCATGTCGGTGAGCTCACATACGACCTCGCGCCCCGCGCGCCGCCCGAGCTCGATCATCGCCCGCGCGAGCTCCCGCGCGTCCTCGAGCGTCTTCATGAACGCGCCGTCGCCCACCTTCACGTCGAGCACGATCGCGTCGGCCCCACCCGCGATCTTCTTCGACATGATCGAGGACGCGATCAGCGAGACCTGGTCGACGGTCGCAGTCACGTCGCGCAGGCCGTAGAGCTTCTTGTCGGCGGGGACGAGGTCCGCGGACTGGCCGATGATCGCGCACCCCACGTCGCGCACCACCCGCACGAACTCCTCGTGCGCGAGCTCGACGCGGTAGCCCGGGATCGACTCGAGCTTGTCGAGCGTGCCGCCCGTGTGCCCGAGGCCGCGCCCGCTCATCTTCCCGAGCAGGACGCCGCACGCCGCCACGATCGGGCCCACGGCGATCGACGTCTTGTCCCCGACACCGCCCGTCGAGTGCTTGTCCACGACCGTGCGGCCGAGCTCGGCACGGAGGTCGATCGTCTCGCCGCTCCGCACCATCGCGTCGGTGAGCGCGAAGGTCTCCGCAGGCGAGAGGCCGCGGAAGTACACGGCCATGCAGAACGCGGCCATCTGGTAGTCCGGCACCTCGTCGCGGGCGTACGCGAGCACGAGCTCGGCCAGCTCGCCGGCGGGCAGCTCCTCGCCGTCCCGCTTGCGCTGGACGAGCTCGGCGGCGCGGATCACGATCCCTTCTCCGCGGCGAAGATCGTATTGCGCCGCGTCGCCACGAGCGGCGCGCTCAGCTCGGGCACGCGATCGGCAAGATGCTTGTGCGCGATCGACGAGGCGACGTAGCCGCGGACCGCGTCCGTGTCGGGGAACGTGACGGGGCCGACGACGTCTCGGCGCGCGACGTGCGCGAAGTGGCGGCGCAGCGCCTGCTCCCCCGTCTCCGCCAGGAAGCGCGGCGGCTCGAGGCGGCGGTCGCGGCCGACGAGCGCCCAGAGCTCGCCGAGGTGGTCGAGGCCGTTCGTCGCCGCGACGAGACGGCCCCCGGGGCGGAGGACGCGCGCCAGCTCGGACAACGCGCGATCGAGATCCGGCACGTGGTACAGCATCCAGTTCGCGGCCGCGACGTCGAAGGACGCATCCGCGAAAGGCAGCTCCTGCACGTCGCCGACCCGGGCGTCGACGCCGCGCGAGCGCGCCAGCTCGACCATTCGAGGCGAGAGGTCGAGCGCGACGACCGACGCGCCCAGCTCGGCCGCGACGCGGGCGGAGAAGTCGCCCCACCCGCACCCG
>DATHTC010000326.1:0-2656 GCA_035463735.1 Gaiellaceae bacterium
GATCGGGCCGCAGTTCGCGGAGAACACGCTCTTCCGGGTCGGCCATGCGCTGGAGCGCGCGCTCGGCTTCGACGGCGTCCCGGAGCGGCTGCGGTCATGAGCTGGGAGTCCGTGATCGGCCTCGAGATCCACGTCCAGCTGAAGACGCGGACGAAGATGTTCTGCGCGTGCGAGTCGGGCTACGGCGCCGAGCCGAACCGCCGCACGTGCCCCGTCTGCCTCGCGCACCCCGGCGCGCTCCCGGTCCCGAACGGGCAGGCGATCGCGTGGACGGTGAAGCTCGGCCTCGCCCTCGGCTGCCGCATCGCCGACCGGGCCGTCTTCGCCCGCAAGAACTACTTCTACCCCGACCTCCCGAAGGGCTACCAGATCAGCCAGTACGACGAGCCGCTCTGCCTCGACGGCGAGTTCGTCGTCCCCGGCGCCGGCGGCGACGCGCGCGTCGGCATCGTCCGCGCCCACCTGGAGGAGGACGCGGCGAAGACCGTCCACGTCGGCGGGCACGGCGGCCGCATCGGCGGCGCCGCGCACTCGCTCGTCGACTTCAACCGCGGCGGCACGCCGCTCGTCGAGATCGTCACACGGCCCGATCTCCACTCGGCCGAGGAGGCGGTCCGGTTCCTGCGCCTGCTCCGACAGACGATCGTCGAGACCGGGATCTCCGACGCGGAGATGGAGAAGGGGACGCTCCGCGTCGACGCGAACGTCTCCGTCCGTCCGTCCGGCTCCGACGAGCTGCGCACGCGGACGGAGATCAAGAACATGAACTCGTTCAGCCACATCGGCCGGGGCATCGCCGCCGAGGCGGCGCGGCAGGCCGAGGTCTGGGAGTCGGGCGGCGAGGTCGTGCAGCAGACGTTCGACTTCCACGTCGACACCGGCCGCCTGACGGCGCGCCGGTCGAAGGAGGAGGCGGAGGACTACCGCTACTTCCCCGAGCCCGACCTCGTCCCGGTGGAGCCGACGGCGGAGCTCGTCGAGCGCATGCAGAGCGAGCTCGGCGAGCTTCCGGGCGCGCGGATCCGCCGGCTCGAGGCCGAGCTCGACTTCGCGCTCGCCGAAGGGCTCGTCACGAGCGGCCGCGACGTGCTCTACGAGCGGGTGCCGGGCGACCGCCGCGCCGTCGCGAACGTGCTCATGAACCAGCTCGCCGGCGCCGGCGTGGACGCCGCGACGGTCGACGCCGCGGAGCTCGGCCGGCTGATCGAGGCGCGCGAGCGGATCCCGCGCAAGGCGTTCGACGAGGCGATCGCCCGCTCTGGCGACCCCGGCTTCAGCGCCGACCCGTACCTCGTGCAGGAGGCGGTGTCGGACGCCGCCGCGCTCGAGCCGCTGATCGAGCGGATCCTCGAGGCGAACCCCGGGCAGGTCGCGGCATACCGCGGCGGCAAGCAGGGGCTCCTCGGCTTCTTCGTCGGCCAGGTGATGAAGGAGACGGGCGGCGGCGCCGACCCCAAGGTCGTGAACGAGCTGGTGCGCGCGAAGCTCGGGTAGCGATCCGTTTCCGCGCGGCGGTCCCGGGTAGAAGCCCCTCGCTTCCAGCTGTCCCAGCAGGCTGAGAGGAGTGCGTGGATGGACACGTGGGTGTGGATCGTGATCGCCGTCGCCGCCGTCGTCGTGCTCGCGTCGATCGCCTGGTACGTGAGGAACGAGCGTCGGCGCCGGGAGCTCCAGGAGCGCCTCGGGCCCGAGTACGACCGTACGGTTGCGGAGGCGCCGACACGGCGGGAGGCGGAGTCGGAGCTGCGCGAGCGCGTCGAGCGGCGCGAGGAGCTCGAGATCCGGCCGCTGTCGGAGCAGGCGCGGACGCGGTACGTGCAGGCGTGGGAGGCGGCGCAGGCGCGGTTCGTCGACGACCCCGAGGGAGCGATCGGCGAGGCGGACGAGCTCATCCAGTCCGCGATGCGCGAGCGCGGCTACCCGGTGGAGGACTTCGAGCAGCGCTCGGCCGACCTGTCGGTCGACTACCCGCACGTTGTCGAGCACTACCGCGAGGGGCACGGCATCGCGCGGCGCAGCATCCGCGGCGAGGCCGACACCGAGTCGCTGCGGCAGGCGATGGTGCACTACCGGGCGCTGTTCGCCGAGCTCGTCGGCGCCGATACGGGCGGGACGGACGCCGACGCGCGGGTCGGGGCCTCGACGTGAGCGAGGACGACGTCGGCCCGGTCCTGGCGGGGGAGGACGCAGCCGAGCTGCGGGAGCGCTGGCAGCGGCTCCAGGCGCGATTCGTCGACTCGCCGCAGGCCGTCGTCGAGGAGGCTGACCGCCTCGTCGCCGACGTCTTCGACCACGTGACGCGGACGTTCGCGCGCGAGCGGGAGGCGCTCGAGGAGCAGTGGCGGCGCGGCGAGGAAGCGTCCACCGAGGACCTGCGCGTCGCGCTCCGCCGCTACCGCTCGTTCTTCGAGCGGCTGCTCGCGATGTGAGCCGCGGGCGGCGTCAGGCCTCGGGCTCGAGCACGAACACCGGGATCGCGCGGCCGGCGCGCCGCCGGTAGCCGGCGTACCCGGGCCAGACGCGCTCGAGGCGCCGCCAGGCCTCGGGCCGCTCCTCGGCGGCGGCGCGGCGAGCGCGCATCGGACGTGGCCTTCCGGTCGTCGCGACGATCGCGCGCGGCGTCGCGTCGAGGTTGAGGGCCCACGCGGGGTGTCGC
>DATHTC010000327.1:0-4119 GCA_035463735.1 Gaiellaceae bacterium
ACCACGGGAACTGCGCGCCCGGCTGGACCGTGTACCTGACGACGACCGTGCGGGACGGTTCGTCGACGTTGACCACCGCCGTGTCCTTGCCGTCGAGCTTGAGCTTGAGCTTCAGGTCGACGTCGTCGGGGAAGACCGCGCGGCTGGTCAGGGGCTCGGCCGCGATCGGCGGCGGCGGCTCCTGGCCGTGCCGGCTCCGAGCTTCCTCCTCATTGCAGCTCCTTCCTCCCGTATCTATGTCTCGGCGGGCGCGGAGCTTCGACGCGGCCCCTCCGGACAACGAGCACGGCCTGAGGATCCGGCGATCGCACGCTTGGCGCAATACGCACAATCGCGTACGCTGGCCGGGTGCGGACGCTCGCGGCGAGCGACGCGGCGATGCTGCTCGAGGGCGTGGCCGAGCTGCATCACCCGACGATTCGCTGGCGTTTCCGCCCCGTCTGCTCGCACGTCTCCGGAAGCTCGTACCGAGCGACGAGGTCGGTTACGGCGACGTCGATCCTTCGGCCCAGCGATCACGCGTCCACGTCTGGAGCCACGTCGACGGTGACGAGGGCGTGGCCGCCGGAGACGAGTGGTGGGAGAGGCCGGGCGATCGTGAGCGCTGGTGGCGCGTCCGTGACACGAACCCGATCTGCGCCTACTGGCTGTCGAGCGACGACTGGACAACGCCGTGCAAGGTCTCCGACTTCGCGACGCTTCGCGCGTTTCGGCGCACGCCGATCTACGACGAGTTCATCCGTGGCCTCGCTGATCACCTCCTCGCGGTCGCGCTCCCGACCGAGCCCACGCGGCAACGGTGTTTCACCTTCTCCCGGCTCGGCCGCGACTTCGACGAGCGCGACCGGCTGGTGCTACGGCTGCTGCAGCCGCACCTGGCGGCTCGGGCCGAAGCCGTCGCCGGGGCCGCCGACGCAGCCGAGGCGCTGGCCGCCGTCGAGAACGGCGGAGGCCGTGAGGGGGATTTCGTCGTCCTGTGCTCGAGCGGAGGCGTGATCGAGCACGCGTCGCCCGCCTCCCGGGCGCTGCTTGCGCGCTACCTGGGGGTCGAGGGCTCTCTGCCCGCGGGGCTGCTCGCCCGCCGCGAGTTCTTCGCGACGCGCGACGGTGCCCGCCTGCACGTCCGCGTCACGCGGGCTGCCGGGGTCCACGTCGTGTTCCTCGACGAGCGAGACATCCGTGTCGAGCAGCTGACCACGCGCGAGCGCGAGATTCTCGGCCACGTCGCGCGCGGGCTGCAGAACGACGCGATCGCGCTCGACCTCGGGATCGCACCGGCAACTGTTGCGAAGCACCTCGAGCGCGTCTACCGCAAGCTCGGCGTCCCGAACAGAACGGCCGCCGCCGCGCTCGTCGACCGGCATCACTAGGCCTCTGCATAGCCTCCCATCGTCAGCGCCAGCAGCGCCTTGCCGGTGTGCATCCGGTTCTCGGCCTCGTCGTAGACCACCGACTGCGGCCCGTCGATCACCTCGTCCGTCACCTCGGTGCCGCGGTCGACCGGCAGGCAGTGCATGTACAGCGAGTCGGGCTTCGCGAGCGCCATCCGGCGCGCGTCGCAGATCCAGTCGCGGTACGCGGCCGACTCCGCCAGCGCCGTCGCCTCGTCGGCGAAGGCGTCGATGCGGCCCCACGACTTCGGGTAGACGACGTCGGCGCCTGCGAACGCCTCGTCCATGTCGTGCACGACGGTGAGCGACGCGCCGGCCTCGGCCGCGGCCGCCTCGGCCTTCGCCATCACCTCGGGCATCAGCTCGAAGCCCGGCGGGTGCGCGAGCACGACGTCGATGCCGAAGCGGGGCAGCAGGGTCGCCAGGCCCTGCGGCACGGACAGCGGCTTCGCGTACGAGGGCGCGTACGCCCACGAGACCGCCACCCGCAGGCCTCGCAGGTCGGCGCCGCGGTGCTCCCGCAGCGTCATCAGGTCCGCGATCGTCTGCGTCGGGTGGTCGACGTCGCACTGGAGGTTGATCAGCGGGATGTCGGCCCAGCGCGCGATCTCCCGCATCCACGCGTTCTCCTCGTACGGGGCGAGGTCGTGCCGGATCGCGAGGCCGTGGCCGTAGCGCGAGAGGATGATCCCCATGTCCTTCGGGCTCTCCCCGTGCGCGACCTGGGTCTTCTCGGCGTCGAGGTAGTGCGCGTGCCCGCCGAGCTGCGTCATCCCGGCCTCGAACGCGTTCCGCGTCCGCGTGGACTTGTCGAGGAAGAGCATGAACAGCGTCTTGTCGGGCAGGAGCCGGTGCGGCTCGCCGCGCTTGAACGCGTCCTTCAGCTCGCCCGAGACGGCGAGCGCCTCCTCGAGCTCCTCCACCGTCCAGTCGAGCGTCTCGATGTAGTCGCGGCCGGTGAGCGCGCTCCGGTCGACCGCGGTCGTCGTCTCCATCACCGCCTCCTTCTCCTCAGCTCGGGCGCGCCGCCGCGGCCGGCACGGCCGCGAACGCGTCGAGCATCGCCGTCACGTCGTCTCCGAGCGGGTACAGCACGGGGCACGTGCAGCCGGCCGCGACGTACTCGGCCACCTTGGCGCGGCACTCGTCGGCCGTCCCGGACGCCGTGATCAGCTGCACCACGTCGTCGGGGACGAGCGCCATCGCGCGCTCGATCTGCTCGGGCGTGGCCGGCCACGTCAGCACCGTCCCGATCTCCTCCAGCAGCGACTCGTCGACCCCGCTCGCCTTGCCGATGTGCGGCTGCTGGCCCAGGTACTGCGCGACGAGCTCGCGGGCCCGATCGAGCGCGAGCGCACGGTCGTCGTCGAGCGAGCAGACGACGAGCTGCGGCCGGTCGACGTCGTCGAGCGTCCGCCCGGCGCGCTCTGCCCCGGCCTCGAGCGCGGCCATCGCAGCGCGGTTGTACTCCGGCCCGACGAGGTAGTTGAGCAGCACGCCGTCGCCGATCTCGCCGGCGACCTCCATCATCTTCATCCCGGTCGCGCCCACGTAGATCGGGACGTGCTTCGGGGAGCGGTCACCGTGGACGATGTCGATCTCGACGTCGTCGAGGTGGACGAACTCGCCGTGGAAGGTGACCCGCTCCATCGCCAGCAGGCGGCGGGTCGCCTCGACGGTCTCGCGCATCGCCTCGAGCGTGCGCCGCCGGTGCACGCCGACCTTCGCCGCGAGCGGTTCCCACCAGGCGCCGACCCCGAGCCTGATCCGGCCGGGGGCGAGGTCGTCGAGGGTGGAGAAGGTCGCCGCGAGCAGGCCGACGTTGCGCGTCCACGTGTTCACGACGCCGGCGCCGATGCCGATCCGCTCCGTGACGGCGGCGTAGGCGGCCATCGGCACCGTCGCCTCGCGCACGAGGCGGCTCTCGGCCTGCCACACGGCCTCGAAGCCCCGCTCCTCCGCCTCGATCGCATAGCGCATGCCGTCGCGGATCGGGTGCTTGTCCTGCAGGTAGAGGGCAATGCGTTCCATCGTCAGCCTCCCTTCGGCTCGAACTCGTGCGCGCCGATCTCCTCCAGCCGCCGCCAGAGCCGGTCCGCCTCCACGAGCGCCCCGGCCGCGAGCTCGTCCCCGTCGACGCGGACGAGGCGCCGGTCGCGCACCGTCCACTCGCCGCCGACGAGCACGTCCCGGACGTGGCGCGACGAGAGCCCGAACACCCAGTGGCCGGCGAAGCTCGACTCGCGGACGGGTGCGGGCGCCGCGTAGTCGAGCACGACGACGTCGGCCGGGGCGCCGGGCTCGAGCGTCCCGAGGCGCGGCTCCCCGAAGGCGCGGCCGGCGAGCCGTGCGCTCTCGGCCAGGCGCACGAGCGGCCACTCGGCGCCGGTGCCGGCGCCGTCCTCGCGCAGGCGGAAGTACGCGGCGCGGGACTCCTCGAACATGTCCGCGCCGATCCCGTCCGTCCCGAGCGCGAGGCGGGTCCCCATCGCCTCGACGCGCGCCCGCCCGACCGCGTTGTTCATGTTCGAGCGCGCGTTGTGCGCGACGGTGGCGTGCGCCTCCGTCACGAGCGCGAGCTCCTCGTCGTCGAGGTGCACGCCGTGCGCGAGCAGCGTGTGCTCGTCGAGCGCGCCGGCCCGCGCGAGGCGCGGCGCGACGCGGAGGCCGGACGTCGCGAGGGCGGCCCGCTCGTCGACGTCGTCCTCCGCCGCGTGGACGTGGATCC
>DATHTC010000328.1:0-2824 GCA_035463735.1 Gaiellaceae bacterium
GACGCACTGCTCGCGATCGCGCAGATGCCGCCGGGGGTGCCGGTCGCGACCGTTGGCGTCGACAACGCCCGCAACGCAGCCGTCCTGGCCGCGCGCGTGCTCGGTGCCTAGAGGCAGCGGTACCTGGTACGTACCTGGTACCGAGGTGGCGCCGCCGGCGACCTGCGGCCGGCCGAAGTCCCTGCTCGCGTCCACCTTCTGTGCGGGCGCGTACCCGGTACGTACCTGGTACGAAGGTGGCGCCCTACGCCGGGTAGCGGGGGTCGTCGCGCAGCGCGTCGAGCTCGTCGTCGGTGGCCGCGTACTCGCGCGCCTTCGGATCCGCGGCGACCGAGCGGGCGAGGTGGTCGAGCGCCTCGTCGTGCCGGCCGGCGCGCGCGTGGAGGCACGCGAGCTCGTAGTGGATCCACGGGTGGTCCGGATGGTCGGCCAGGCCTTCCGACACGATCGCGACGGCCTCGTCCCAATCCTCCCGCTCGCGGGCCGGCGCCGTCGCGAAGTAGTACTCCCACGGCGACACGGGGAACGCGTTCGCCGGCGGCCCTCCGATCACGAGCGCCGTCGTCCCGTCCTCGACCGCGACCGCCTCGCGCCGATCGCCGAGCTCCGGCACGAAGACGAGCGTGACGGCAGGCGCGTCGATCTCCTCGCCGGCGACGGTGAAGCGTGCGCGGCCGGCCACGACGACGTACAGCTCCTCGTGCGCCCCCGCGCCGGCGCCGGTCTCGTCGTGCGCCTCGATCAACTCCTCGCCGGCGTCGGCCGAGTACGCGTTGATCCCGAACGCGCGCACGCCCAGGCGCCGCCGGACCGGGCGCCAGTGGACGCCGGCGACGTCGATCCGGTCGAGCTCGTCGAGGCGCACGACCCGCGCGGGCACACCGCCAGGATAGGCCGTCGGAGACCGCGGCTACGATCGCCGCGTGATCCCTCGCTACTCGCGGCCCGAGATGGCAGCCGTCTGGTCCGACGAGGGGAAGCTCGCGCGCTGGCTCGACGTCGAGCTCGCCGCGCTCGACGGCTGGGCCGAGGTAGGGGTCGTCCCGCTGGAGGCCGCCGCCGCAGTCCGCGCGGCGGCGCAGGTGCCCGACCCAGCGCGCGTCGCGGAGCTCGAGGCCGTCCTCCATCACGACACCGCCGCGTTCGTCGACGCGGTCGCGGAGGGGCTCGGCGAGCACGGTCGCTGGTTCCACTACGGCCTCACGTCGTCCGACGTCGTCGACACCGCCCTCTCGCTCCAGCTGCGGCAGGCCGGCCGGCTCGTGCTCGCCGGCCTCGACCGCGCGTTCGACGTCGTGGTCGCGCGCGCGCAGGAGCACCGCGACACGATCTGCATCGGCCGCACGCACGGGGTGCACGCCGAGCCCACGACGTTCGGCCTCAAGCTCGCAGGCTGGGCGTTCGAGCTCGACCGCCGCCGTACGCACCTGCGTGCCGCGCTCGAGACCTGCCGTGTGGGGAAGCTCTCGGGCGCGGTCGGCCAGTACGCCGCGATCGACCCCGAGGTCGAGCGCGTCGCCTGCGAGCGGCTCGGGCTGGAGCCCGCGCCGTCGTCGACGCAGGTGCTGCAGCGAGACCGCCACGCGGAGCTGCTGACGGCGCTCGCGGTGCTCGCGTCGTCGCTCGACACGTTCGCACTCGAGATCCGCCACCTCGCGCGAACGGAGGTGCGCGAGGTCGAGGAGCCGTTCGGCCGCGGCCAGAAGGGCTCGTCTGCGATGCCGCACAAGCGCAACCCGGTCGTCGCCGAGCGGATCTGCGGGCTCGCACGCGTCGTGCGCGCCGCGGCGCTCGTCTCGCTGGAGAACCAGCCGCTCTGGCACGAGCGCGACATCTCGCACTCCTCGGCCGAGCGGGTCGTCATCCCCGACGCGTTCCTCGCCGTCGACTACGTGCTCGACCGCTTCGCGTGGCTCGTCGACGGCCTGCGCGTGTTCCCCGAGCGGATGCGCCGCAACCTCGACGCCTCGCACGGGCTCTTCTTCTCGCAGCGCCTCCTGCTCGCGCTCGTCGAGTCCGGGCTCGCCCGCGACGAGGCCTACCGCCTCGTCCAGGCACACGCGATGCGGGCGTGGGAGGAGGAGCGCGACTTCCCCGCGCTCGTCCGCGCCGACCCCGCGATCGCGTCACGCGTCGACCTCGACGCCGCCTTCGACCTCACCGCCTACACCCGCCACGTCGACACCGTCTTCGAGCGCCTCGACGCGCTCACACGGAAGGAGGAGCCGGTCCATGCCTGAAGCCGCGACCCATGTCGGGAGCGGGAAGGTCCGCGAGCTGTACGCGCTCGACGACGAGCGGCTGCTGCTCGTCGCGAGCGACCGGATCTCGACCTTCGACGTCGTCCTCCCGACAGAGATCCCGGACAAGGGCCGGGTCCTCACCGGCCTGTCCGCGTTCTGGTTCGCGAGGACGCGGCACCTCGTTCCGAACCACCTGCTGGCGCTGCGGGACGACGGCCGCTCGCTCGAGTGCCGGCGCCTGGAGATGCTCCCGATCGAGTGCGTCGTCCGCGGGTACCTGACCGGATCGGGCTGGAAGGACTACCGGGCGACGGGCGAGGTCTGCGGCCACCGGCTCCCGGAGGGCCTCGTCGAGTCGCAGCGGCTGCCGGAGCCGATCTTCACGCCCGCCACGAAGGCGCAGACGGGGCACGACGAGAACATCACCAGGGAGCATGCAGCCGAGCTGGTCGGGCCGGGCCGGCTCGCCGAGGCCGAGCGCATCTCGCTCGCGCTCTACCGCTTCGGCGCGGAGCACGCCGCCGCGCGCGGGATCCTGCTCGCCGACACGAAGTTCGAGCTCGGTCTCGACGACGAGGGGA
>DATHTC010000329.1:0-3180 GCA_035463735.1 Gaiellaceae bacterium
CCCGAACCTCTACCTCGGCCCGCAGCAGGTGGGCGACACCCGCATCCGGCGCGGTGCCCTCGGCGCGCTCGTGACGGTGCCGCTGGAGCCGCGTGGAGACGTCTGCGACGTCGCGCTCCGCGTGTCGCCGACGACGGTTCCCGGCGGGGGCGACCCGCGGCGGCTGGGCGTGCGGGTCGAGGATCTCGCCGTGCGCCCGTGAGGATCGTCTTCGACGTCTCGCCGCTCGCGCTCCCGCGCACCGGGGTCGGGAACTACGTGCTCGGCTCGCTGCGCGGCCTCGTCGCGGCGGCCGGCGGCGAGGACGAGGTGGTGGCGTTCGCGTTGACTGGGCCGAAGGGGCGGCGTGCGATTCCCGCGGCCCTCGACGGCCTGCCGGCGGCGCGGCGGCTCGTCTTCGTCCCCGGCGCGCGCTGGGTGCGGGAGGCGTGGAGCGGCGCGGGGCGGCCGCCGGTGGAGCGCGTCGCCGGGCGGCTGGACGTGTTCCACTTCTCGGACTGGATGTTCCCTGCGCAGCGGGCGGGGCTGCGGTCGACGATGGTGCACGACCTGATCCCCCTGCGCTTCCCCGAGTGGACGACGGCCTGGACACGGCGGATGCACGGCGCGAAGTACCGCCACACCGCGCGCACGGCCGATGTCGTCTTCACCAACTCCCGCTTCACGGCGGACGACGTGCGCGAGCGTCTCGGGGTGCCCGAGGGCCGGCTCGTGGTCGCGCCACCCGGGGTCGACCCCGCGTTCCGGCCCGACGGCGCGCGCGCCGACCTCGGCCGTCCTTATCTGCTGACGGTCGCGACGCTCGAGCCTCGGAAGAACCTGGCGACGCTGCTCCAGGCGTGGGAGCCACTCGCCGGCGAGCTCGCGCTCGCGGTCGTGGGCGCCGAGGGCTGGGGCGAGCAGCCCCGCCTCGACCACCCCGGCGTGATCCGCCTCGGCTACGTCTCCGACGAGCGCCTGGCAGAGCTCTATCGCGGCGCGGCCGCCGCCGTCTACCCGTCGCGGTTCGAGGGCTTCGGCATCCCGGTCGTCGAGGCGATGGCATCGGGGACACCGGTCGTCGCGTCGGCGCACCCGTCGCTGGACGAGGCGAGCGGGGACGCGGCCGTGCGGGCCGATCCCGACGACGCGGAGGCGATGCGCGCCGCGATCGAGCGAGCCGTGCGGGAGCGGGAGCGGCTGGTCCCGCCGGGACTCGAGCACGCGCACGCGTTCACGTGGCGGCGCGTCGGCGAGACGATGCTGGCCGCGTACCGTGAGCGCCTGTGAACGTCGGCATCGACCTCTCGCCGCTCTCCCTCACGCGCGCGGGCACCGCCCGCTACCTCGAAGGGCTGCTGCCGCACCTGCGCGAGCGCGTCTCGCTGACGGGCCTGCGCTGGGGCGGGAGCGGTCGTGCGACGGCGGCGCTGCGCGACCTCTGGTGGTACCCGGTCGCGCTCCCGCTCCGCGCGCGCGGCGTCGAGGTGCTCCACTGCCCGACGTACCGCGCCCCGCTGCGGTCGCCGGTCCCCCTCGTCGTCACCGTCCACGACCTCGCCGTCCTGCGTCACCCGGGCGCCTTCCGCCGCTGGTCGCGCGGGTACGGGCGGCTCACCGTGCGCCGCGTCGTCCGCGGCGCGACGCGGGTGATCGCCGTGTCGGAGTTCACGAAGCGGGAGCTCGTCGAGCTCGCAGGCGCGCCCGAGGAGCGGGTCGACGTCGTTCCGAACGCGGTCGGCGCGCCGTTCGGGCCGGACGGGCCACGGGCCGAGGGCGACTACGTGCTCGCGGTCGGGACGCTGGAGCCGCGGAAGAACCTCGAGCGCACCGCCGCTGCGGCGCGCCGCCTCGGGGTCGAGCTCCGCGTGGTCGGCGCGCGCGGCTGGGGCGGGGTGCGGCCGGCGGGCGACGGCGTCGTCTGGCTCGGCGCGGTCGACGACGACGAGCTCGCGCGGCTGTACCGCGGCGCGCTCTGCGTCGCGTACCCGTCGCTCTACGAGGGGTTCGGGATCCCCGTGCTCGAGGCGATGGCCTCCGGCGCCGCGGTGGTCACGAGCGAGGGCACCTCGATGGCGGAGCTGGCCGACGGCGCGGCGGTGCTCGTCGATCCGCGCGACGAGGCGGCGATCGCCGCCGGGATCCAGCGGGCCATCGCCGAGCGCGCGGAGCTGGGGCGGCGCGGGGTCGAGCGAGCACGGCCGTACACGTGGGAGGCGGCGGCCGACGCGACGGTGCGCGTCTACGAGGAGGCCGCCGGTGCCTGACCCGCTCGTCGTCGTCGACGCCGACGTGCTCGGGCGCAACCGCACCGGCGACGAGACCTACACCGAGAACCTGCTCCGGTCGCTCCCGCCGCTCGCCGAGGGCCTTCGCCTCGCGGCCGTGACGCGCCGGCCCGATCTCGTACCGCCGGGAATCGAGCCGGTGGCGCTCGGGACGCGCTCGCAGGAGCTGCGGATGGCCGTCACGCTTCCGCGCCTGCTCCGGCGGCTGCGCCCGGCGCTCGGCCACTTCCAGCACGCCCTGCCGCTCGGGCTGCGCGCCCCGGCGGTGCTCACGATCCACGACCTCTCGTTCGAGCGCGACGCGTCGCTGATGGGCCGGCGCGACCGCCTCACCTTCCGCGCGGTCGTGCCGCGGTCGGTGCGGCGTGCGGCGCGCGTGCTCGCGGTCTCGGAGCGCACGCGGGCCGACCTCGTCGAGCTCTACGGGACACCGCCCGAGAAGATCGTGGTGACGCCGAACGGCGTCGACCCAGCGTTCGCGCCGGGCGACGTGGACGGCGATCGGTACCTGCTGTTCGTCGGCGCGATCCAGGAGCGGAAGGACCCGCTCGCGGCGGCCGACGCCGCGGCCGCCGTCGGGCTGCCGCTCGTCGTCGTCGGGCCCGAGAAGGAGCCCGCGCTCGCGCGCGAGCTGGAACGTCGCGGCGCGCGGCTCCACGGGTACGTGTCGAAGCCGGAGCTCGCCGGCCTCTACCGCGGGGCCGCGGCGCTCCTCCTCCCGTCCCGGTACGAGGGCTTCGGACTGCCGGTGCTGGAGGCGATGGCGAGCGGCACGCCCGTCGTCGCCGCCCCCGAGCCGGCGCTGCGTGAGGTCGCCGGGGACGCGGCGATCTACGCCGAGCCCGGCACGCTCCCCGACGCCGTGCGGCGGGCGCTGGCCGAGCGCGACCGGCTGCGCGCTGCCGGGCTCGAG
>DATHTC010000330.1:0-3567 GCA_035463735.1 Gaiellaceae bacterium
TCGTCGTAGACCAGGGTCACCTTTCCGTACGTCGGGCCGCCGCCGCCGGCCTCGCGGTAGAGCCGGACGACGTCTCCGTCGGGGGCGGTGGACACGAGCGCGTCGCCGATCCGGCCGGCGAGCTTCGCCGCCTCGGGCGCCGCCGCCGCGACCGCGAGCTCGATTGGCTCGTCGGGGAGCGTGTAGAGGCGCGCCTGCTCGACCAGGTAGTGCTCGCCCCGGAAGGTCTGCATCCCGCCGTCCCAGAGGCAGCGCATCAGCTCCACGGCCTCCTCGAGCAGCTCCAGCCGCTCGTCCGGCGTCGGCCACTTGTCCCCGAGCACGTGCTCGTTCAGGTTCTCGCCCGTCCCCACGCCGAGGAAGAAGCGCCCCTCGAACATGCACGCGGTCGTCGCCGCGGCATGCGCGACGATCGCGGGGTGCGTCCGGATCAGCGGGCAGGTGACCCCGGTGCCGACCTGCATCTGCTCCGTCACGCCGGCGATCCCCCCGAGCACGCTCCAGACGAACGGGCTCTGACCCTGGGCGTCGACCCACGGGTGGAAGTGGTCGGAGACCAGCGCGAACGAGAAGCCGGCGCGCTCGGCGTCGCGCGCGTAGCGCACCAGGTCGTTCGGCGCGTGCTCCTCCGAGGACAGGTGGTAGCCGAAATCCGGCGGCACGGCGCCATGCTTCCGCGGTGCTGCGGGCGTAAACGTCTAGGACACGAGCTCGCGCGCGAAGGTGCCGCCGCCCAGCACTCGCTCCGCACCGCCCACGCGGGTGCGGAGCGTGCGGTCGGACGTGACGACGTGGAACGCCGTGCCGGCCGCCGTGAGCTCCGCCGCGCGCCGCGCGATCCAGTCGTCGGCGCTGCCGCCGGCGGACACCGCCCCTGGAGGGCCGTGCCCGTCGAAGACGACGACGACCTCGTGCCCCTCGCGCGCCGCCCAGGCGGCGCAGCGCTCGACGAGCTCCTCGGGCGCGAGGTTCGGCCACAGCGAGCGGCGCACGTTCTCGGCGTCGACGAGGACGACGGCCACGGGCGGAGCCTCGCACACCCGCCAGCCCGCACGCCTGCGAACGCTGCTCCAGCCTCGGTACCTTGTCGCGCGTGGAGCCCGCCCCGCTCGAGCCCGGCCGCGCCGCTCTCCTCGAAGACGAGCTGCTCGCGGACGCGGAGCAGGAGCTGTGGGTCGACGACACCGATGCCGACCACACCGGCTGGTTCTGCGTCGCCACCGACCCGTTCCCCTGTCCCGCCGACGGCTGCACCTTCGTTGCCGAGTACATGACCGCGGCGCACCTGATCCTCGTCTGGGAGGAGCGGGACGACCCGAACCTGCTGCGCCACGCCGGGCGCGCCAAGGCCGTCGGCCGGAACCCCTACGTGGTCACGTACGAGCCCGCGTTCGGCCCGAGCGCCTCGTACTACGCGTGGGAGGCGGCGGGCCGCCCCGTCCACGGCGTCCGGCGATGAGCTCGCCGCCGCCGCGCGCCTGCGAGGGTCGCGAGGCGTGATCGAGGCGCACTGGGGCGAGAGCAGCGAGCTCTCGCTCGGGGTCGAGGAGGAGGTGATGATCCTCGACGCCGCCACGTTCGAGCCCGTTCCCGCGGT
This sequence comes from Gaiellaceae bacterium, assembly GCA_035463735.1. GTDB lineage: Bacteria > Actinomycetota > Thermoleophilia > Gaiellales > Gaiellaceae > DATHTC01. Next base: position 1,598 of record DATHTC010000330.1, read on the forward strand.
GGCGACGCTGCTCGCCGCCGTCGACGGGCACGAGCTGCCGGGGCGGCTGAAGACGGAGCTGCACGCATCCGTCGTCGAGCTGAACAGCGACGTCTGCGCAACCCCAGACGAGGCTCTCGCCGCCGTGCGCGCGCTGCGGACGGCGGCGGGGGAGGCGGCGCAGCGTGCCGGCGTGCGCGTGGCGGCGGCGGGCGGGCACCCGACGGCCGCGCCGGAGTCGCTCGAGATCGTCCGCGAGGAGCGGTACCTCGAGATGGTCGCCTACGCCGGCCGGAGCGCGAAGCGCCAGGGCGTGAACGGCCTCCACGTGCACGTGGGCATGCCCGACGGCGAGACGTGCATGGCGACGCTCGAGTTCGCGCTCCCGTGGCTCCCCGTCGTGCTCGCGCTCTCGGGCAACTCGCCGTTCTACGCCGGTGAGGACACGGGCTTCGCGTCCAACCGCGCGCAGCTCCTGGCCGAGCTGCCGCGGTCGTCGGCCCCGCCGCCGTTCGGGTCGTACGCCGAGTGGGAGGTGTACGTCGAGCGCCTCGGCGCGCTGCGGCTCCCGCCCGACTACACGGCGCTCTGGTGGGACGTGCGCCCGCACCCGCGATACGGGACGCTGGAGGTGCGGACGCCCGACCAGCCGACGGCGGTCGAGCTCACCGGCGCGTTCGTCGCGCTCGTGCAGGCGCTCTGTGCGACGGCCGCCGACGCGCCGAGGGTGCGGCCCGACGCCGCGTCCCGCGGCATCTACCAGCAGAACCGCTGGGCGGCGGCGCGGTTCGGCCCGCGGGCGGAGCTCGTCGCGCCCGACCGGGAGCGCGTGGCGCCCGCGTCGGAGCTCGCCCGGGAGCTGCTCGAGCGCGTGATGCCGGCGGCGGAGCGACTCGGCTCCGCAGCGCTGCTCGCGGCCTTCGACCCGGACGCCTGCGAGGCCGACCGGCAGCGCGCCGTCGGCGTGCGGGACGCGGCGGCCGACGTCGCCGAGCGGACGCTAGGGTTCGCGTAGTGGCGACGCAGAGCGAGACGCTCCAGGTGTCGGGGATCCGCTGCGAGCGGTGCGTCGGCCGCCTCGCCGTCGCGCTCCGGGGGCACGAGGGCCTGGAGGCGGCGAACGCGACCCTGATGGGGCACGTGACGCTCGCGTGGGACGACGAGCGGACCTCGCGCGAGGCGCTCGTCGACGCGCTCGCCCGGGCGGGCTTTCGCGAGGTCGCGGCCGTCTAGCCGCGCTCGACGTCTCCCTCGCCGCCGACGATCGGCCCGCCGCTCGGTTCCGTCGTCCAGCCGTCGGTCGACGACGAGGGCGTCGTGACGCTCCCCGACGACGCGCCCGGCTCTGGCGCCGTCGCTGCGTAGAGGTCGTAGCCGACCATGGCGCCGCCCTACGCGCGGCGGCCGCGGGGGAATCCTGCGGGGCCCGGAAGCGTTACGACGACTGTCATCACACGGCTGCTAGGGTCGCGCGCGATGAGCGAGACGGACGCACGCCGCATCGCCACCGACGCGCGCGATCGCGTGCGATTCGAGGAGGACGCGCTTGCGCTCTCAGACCAGGTCTACCGCGTCGCCCGGCACCTCGTCGGCTCGCGCGAGGAGGCCGAGGACCTGATGCAGGAGACGTACGCGCGGGCGTTCCGCTCGTGGCGCTCGTTCCAGCCGGGCACGAACCTCCGCGCGTGGCTGCTGCGGATCCTCACGAACCTCAACATCGACCGCGGCCGCCGCCAGCAGCGCACGCCCGACCTGCAGCCGCTCGAGGCCGGCGACTACTACCTCGTCGACCGGCTGGAGGAGAGCGGCGGCCCGATCAGCGCGGAGGAGCGCGTCGACCAGCGCCTCTCACAGGACAACATCGTCTCCGCGCTCTCGAACGTCCCACACGACTTCCGCGACGTGATCGTGCTCGTCGACATCGGCGACTTCAGCTACCAGGACGCGGCCCAGATTCTCGACATCCCCATCGGGACGGTGATGTCGCGGCT
>DATHTC010000331.1:0-3223 GCA_035463735.1 Gaiellaceae bacterium
GCGGGCAGGCGCTCGCCGACGTGACGCTCGAGGGCCCGGGGCGGCAGGAGGCGGAGCGGCTGAACGAGCGGCGGCTCGCCGTGCTCGTGGAGCGGATCGAGCTCGATCTGGAGCTCGGCCGCCACGCGGACGTCATCGGCGAGCTCGAGGAGCTCGTCGTGTCGTATCCCTTCCACGAGCGGCTCCCGGCGCTCCTGATCCTGGCCCTGTACCGCTCCGGGCGGCAGGCCGAGGCACTCCAGGCGTACCGCGACACGCGCCGCCGGCTCGTGGAGGAGCTCGGTCTCGAGCCGGGCACGGAGCTGCAGCAGCTCGAGCGGCAGATCCTCGCGCACGACCCCGCGCTCGACCTGCCGCGGGCGCCGACGCCGCCGGCGCCGCCGACGCCGTCGTCCCGGCCGCCCGCCCCGGACGGCGACGGCGACGGACGGCGCGTGCGGAAGATGGTGACGGTGCTCTTCTCCGACGTGGTCGAGTGGAGCTCGCTCGCCGAGCGCCTCGACCCCGAGCCGCTGCACGAGGTGCAGGCGCGCTACCACGAAGAGATCGGTGCCGTGCTCGTCCGCCACGGCGGCACGGTGGAGAAGTTCATCGGCGACGCGGCCGTCGCCGTGTTCGGAGTCCCCGCAGTGCACGAGGACGACGCGCTTCGCGCCGTCCGGGCGGCCGCGGAGATCCGCGACGCCGTCGCCGAGCTCAACCACGAGCTCGAGCGCGACTGGGGCGTCCGTCTCACCGTCCACACCGGTGTCAACACGGGCGAGGTGGTGACCGGCCTCGTCTCGGCGGGACATTCCCTCGCGGCGGGCGACACGATGGTCGTCGCCGCGCGGCTGCAGCAGGCGGCCGAGGCCGGCGAGATCCTCCTCGGCGCCGACACGTACCGCCTCGTCGCCGACGCCGTCCGCGCCGAGCCCGTGGAGCCGCTGAACCTGAAGGGGCGCTCGACCCCGGTGCCCGCGTGGCGGCTCGTCGAGCTGGCTGCGGACCGCCCCGTGCTCTCGGTCCCCGCGGCGGCGCCCCTGGTCGGTCGCCGGCGCGAGCTCGAAGCGCTCGAGGAGGCGTACGCGCGGGTCGTCGCAGAGCGGAGCTGCCGCCTCTGCACGGTCGTGGGGCCGCCCGGGATCGGAAAGTCGCGGCTGCTGCAGGAGTTCGCGGCGGCGCGGGGCGACGCGACCGTCGTCGTCGGCCGCTGCCTGCCGTACGGCGACGGGATCACCTACTGGCCGCTCGTCGACATCGTCGATCAGCTCGTGGGCGACGACCCGCAGGCGCGAATCGCCGAGCTGATGGAGGACGACGAGCGCGCTGCCGCCATCGCCGAACGGGTCGCGGGCGCCGTCGGCCGTGCGCACGCCGCGGGGTCGCCGGAGGAGATCGCCTGGGCGGTGCGGAAGCTCTTCGAGCGCGTGGCGGCGGACGGGCCCCTCGTCGTCGTCGTCGACGACGCGCACTGGGCCGAGCCGACCCTGCTCGACCTGCTCGAGTACCTGCTCGGCTTCGCGAGCGACGCGATCCTCCTCCTCTGCCTCGCGCGGCCGGACCTGCTGGAGCAACGCCCCGCGTGGGCGGCTCCGCGGCCGGCGACCAGCCTGATCGCGCTCGAGCCGCTGTCGGACGCCGAGTCGCGCGAGCTGCTCGAGCTGATCCCGGGCTCGGGGGCCTTCGCGGACGAGGCGGTCGAGCGCGTCGTCGCCGCGGCCGAGGGCAATCCGCTCTTCCTCGAGCAGCTGCGAGCATTGCACGCGCACGGCGGGGCGCAGGGGGTGGTCCCCCCGAGCATCCACGCGCTTCTCGCCGCGCGGATCGACCGGCTCGAGCCCGACGAGCGCGAGGTCCTCGAGCGAGCGTCGATCGAGGGGCGGAGCTTCCACCTCGGCGGGCTCGCAGCACTCCTCCCGGAGCGGCTGCGCGGCGAGCTCGAGACGGTGCTGATGGCCCTCGTCCGCAAGGAGTTCGTCCACGCCGACCGCTCGGGCCTCGCGGGCGAGGAGGCGTTCCGCTTCCGTCACCTGCTGATCCGTGACGCCGCGTACGCCGGGATTCCGAAGACGACGCGCGCACAGCTGCACGAGTCCTTCGCCGACTGGGTCGCCGAGCGCACGGCCGGGCGCGTCGAGCTCGAGGACATCACCGGCTACCACCTCGAGCAGGCGTACCGGTACCGGGAGGAGCTCGGGAGCGTCGACGAGCATGCACGTGCGCTGGCACGGCGGGGAGCGCGGCTGCTCGCCTCTGCCGGCGACCGCGCCTCGGCCCGCGGTGACGTCTCCGCCGCGGCCACGCTCCTCGGTCGGGCGGCGTCGCTCCTTCCTGCCGACGACCCCGACCGCCTCTCGCTCCTCCCCGACCTGGGGCTGCTGCTGACGGAGGCGGGACGGCTGGCCGAGGCCGAGCAGGTGCTCGGGGAGGCACGCGAGCTGGCGGCCACCGCCGGCGACCGGCGCGCCGAGCTCAACGCCGCGATCGAGCTCGCGGCCCTGCACCTCCTGAGCGACCCGCGCAGCGAGATCGATGTCCTGCTCGACGTCATCGAAGGATGCGTTCCCGAGCTGGAGGAGCTCGACGACGCCCGCGGCCTGAGCCGCGCCTGGTATCTCGTAGGACTCGTCCGCGGGCTGTGGGCCGGGCGGCACGCGGTCGCCGAGCGGGCGCTCGCGCGGGCGCTGGAGCAGGTGCGCCGCACCGGAGACAAGCGGCAGGAAGCGCAGATCCTCAACCGGCTCGCGTTCGTGGCGTGGTCCGGCCCGATGCCCCTCCCGGAGGCGATCGCCCGTTGCCACGAGATCCTCGCGTCGGCCGGCGGCGACCGCACGCTGGAGGCGGGCGCGCTGCGGTGGCTCGCGGCGCTGGAGGCGCGGGCGGGGCGGTTCGACGAGGCCCGCCGTCTGATGGCCGAGTCGATCGAGCGCTACGACGGCTCGCCGCTGATGGCCGAGACGATGCGGGCCTTCGGCTACGCCGACGTGGAGCTGCTGGCAGGCGACCCGGCCGCGGCCGAGCTCGAGCTGCGGCGCGGCTACGACGCGCTCGGCGAGATGGGGGAGCAGGGATACCGCTCCTCCGTGGCGGGCTTCCTCGCCAGGGCGCTGTACGCACAGGGTCGCTACGACGAGGCCGAGCGCTTCACGCGCCTGTCGGAGGAGACTGCCGCCGAGGAGGACACGTGGTCGCAGGTGCTCTTCCGCGCCACGCGCGCGAAGGTGCTCGCCCGGCGCGGCGC
>DATHTC010000332.1:0-1577 GCA_035463735.1 Gaiellaceae bacterium
GCGAAGAGCTCGAGCGTGACGATGACGGCGACGACCGGGCGAAAATGGCCGGCCCGTGCGGCGGTGTACAGCGCGGGGGCGAGCGGCGCGACCAGCCCGATCGCCGGGTACTCGAGCGCGTGGTAGGCGATGACCAGCGCCGCCGAGGCGAGGAAGACGGCCAGCGGCCGCCGGCGCCGCGCGAGCAGCAGGGCGGCGATCGCGACGCCCAGGAGGTATGCGAACGCGTCGGGCTCCTTCGCATCCGGCTCCTGCCGCGCGGCGATCGCGATCGCGATCGCAACGGCCGTGGCAGCCGCGAGCACGGCGTCGACGACGGGCGCCGGGACGCGTTCCAGGCGATCTCGCACGTGCGTCACCCGCACGTCGTCACGGTAACGGGGCGAGGCCGCGCCGTCGTCGTCCCCGCGACGCAGGCGTCGCTACTCCCGGGGTCGTACGCGCTCCTCGCGGCGCCGCCCGTTGCGGCGGTGAAACACCGGTGTAACGCCGCCCCCTTACAAGCGACGGCGGGCCGTCCTATGGTTGTCGGGCAGCGGGCGAAAGTGAGGATGCGCACGTGCAAGTGAGCGACGACCCGCGGGTCGGCACGGAGCTCGCCGGCTACCGGATCGAGTCGCTGCTGGGCGTGGGCGGCATGAGCCTCGTCTACCTCGCGCAGGATCTGCGCCTGAAGCGGAAGGTCGCGCTCAAGCTGCTCGCCGCCACTCTCGCCGAGGACGCGTCGTTCCGCGACCGCTTCCTGCGCGAGTCCGAGCTGGCCGCGTCGATCGACCATCCGAACATCGTCCCGATCTACGAGGCCGGGACGGCCGACGATCTCCTCTTCATCTCCATGCGGTATGTCGAGGGGCGCGACCTGGCGGGGCTCCTCCGGCGCGGCCCGCTCGCCCCCGCGGACGCGATCGGGATCGTCGTCCAGGTCGCGAGCGCGCTCGACGCGGCCCATGCGCGCGGCCTCGTGCATCGAGACGTGAAGCCCTCCAACGTGCTCCTCGACTCGGGCGCCCGACCCGACGGCTCCGACCACGTCTACCTGGCGGACTTCGGGCTCACGCAGCGTCTGTCCGACGCTTCAGCGATCGGCGACGACGGGCACCTCATGGCCACGATCGACTACGTCGCGCCCGAGCAGATCGCCGGCGGCGAGGTCGACGCGAGGGCGGACGTCTACTCGCTCGGCTGCGTCCTCTACGAGTGCCTCGTCGGGGAGCCGCCGTTCGGGCGCGACTCGGACCTCGCGGTCGTGTTCGCCCACCTCGAGGCGGAGCCGCCGGCGCCGAGCGCACAACGGCTCGACGTCCCCGCGGCGCTCGACGCCGTGATCGCGAGGGCGCTCGCGAAGGACCCGTCGGCGCGCTACGGCAGCTGCCGCGAGCTCGCGCGCGCCGCGCTCGCGATCACGGTCGACGAGGCGAGCCGCGGGCTCGTCGACGCCGTCGCACGCGCCGCCGCCGGCAGGAGCGAGCTCGGCGAGGTCGAGGCCGAGCTGGTCGGCAAGGTCACAGACCTCCAGCTCGCGCGCGAGCAGGCGCGGCTCTTGGCCGGTCCGGCCCGCGTCTCCGGTGACGGGGCCT
>DATHTC010000333.1:0-6486 GCA_035463735.1 Gaiellaceae bacterium
TACGGGAACCTGATGGTCGGGGTCGTCGCGAGCAACGAGAAGCTCCGGGCGCGCGCGCGACGCGTCGTCGAGCTCGCCGCCGGCGCGTCCGAGGCCGAGGCCGCGGCAGCGCTTGCGGCGGCCGACGGCGATCCCCGCGTGGCGATCGTGTCGCTCCTCCTGGGCGTCGACGCCGCCGCGGCACGCGAGCGGCTGGAGCGGGCCGGGGGCATGGTGCGGCAGGCGGTCGGGCCGTGAGGCTGGGGGTCGAGGCCGCGGTCGTCGACGGCGCGCTCGTGTCCGGGGACGTCGAGGTCGCCGACGGCCGCATCGCCGCGGTCGGGCTCGCCGGCGCAGGCCGCGGGATCGCCGCTCCCGGGTTCGTCGACCTCCAGGTGAACGGCTTCGCCGGCGTCGACTTCATGCGTGCCGACGGCGCGGAGTACCGCCGCGCGGGCGAGGCGATGCTCGAGTCGGGCGTGACCGCGTTCCAGCCGACGCTGATCACGGCGTCCGAGGAGGAGCTGCGCGCGGCACTCGCCGAGGTGCCGACGGAGCCGATGCGCCCGCGACTCCTCGGCGTCCACCTGGAGGGGCCGTTCCTCTCGCCCCACCGCCTCGGCGTCCACCCCGCCGAGCACCGGCGCAACCCGGACCCGGCGCTCGCGGAGCGGCTGCTGGCGGCCGGGCCGGTCACCTACATGACGCTCGCGCCCGAGCTGCCGGGGGCGCTCGAGCTCGTCGACCTCCTCCACGAGCACGGCGCGGTCGTCTCGCTCGGCCACACGAACGCGACCGCCGAGGAGGCCGCGGCTGCGTTCGACCGCGGCGTTGCCACGGTCACCCACCTGTTCAACGCGATGCGGCCGTTCGCCCACCGCGACCCGGGCGTCGCGGGCGCGGCACTCGCGCGCGCCGAGGTCGTCGTGCAGGTCATCCTCGACGGCAACCACATGGCGCCGGAGACCGTGCGCCTCGTCTGGGCCGCCGCCACGGGACGCGTCGCGCTCGTCACCGACGCGATCGCCGCGGCCGGAGCCGGCGAGGGGAGCTTCGAGCTCGCGGGCGTGCCCGTCAGCGTCGTGGACGGGGTTGCGCGGCGCGAGGACGGCGTCCTCGCGGGAAGCACGATCACGATGATCGACGCGGTCCGGAACCTCCACGCGCTCGGCGCCCCGCTCACGGCGGCGCTCGACGCCGCGGCCGCCGTCCCGGCCCGCGCAGCGCATCGGCCCGACGTCGGCACGATCAGGCCCGGCTCGGACGCGGACGTCGTCGTCCTCGACGAGGCGCTCGAGATCCGGCGCGTCCTCGTCGGCGGGACGGAGCTCGTCGCCGCGTAGGAGGTGGGGCGCTGGCCGAGATTCTGATCGAGCGCGTGACGAAGCGCTTCGGCGCCTTCGCCGCCGTCGACGACGTCAGCCTCGAGGTCGCCGACGGCGAGTTCATCGTCCTCGTCGGGCCCTCCGGGTGCGGGAAGTCGACGCTGCTGCGCCTCGTCGCGGGGCTGGAGGATGCAACCGCCGGCCGGGTCGTGATCGGCGGCCGCGACGTCACCGACGACGCTCCGCGCGACCGCGACATCGCGATGGTCTTCCAGAGCTACGCCCTCTACCCGCACATGACCGTGCGCCAGAACCTCGGCTACGGGCTCAAGGTCCGGAGGACGCCGAAGGCCGAGGTCGCCCGTCGCGTCGAGGAGGTCGCCCGCGTCCTCCGGCTCGAGCAGCTGCTCGACCGCCGCCCGGCGCAGCTCTCCGGTGGCCAGCGTCAGCGGGTCGCGATGGGCCGCGCCGTCGTGCGCGAGCCGGCGGCCTTCCTCATGGACGAGCCGCTCTCGAACCTCGACGCGAAGCTGCGCGTGAGCATGCGCGCGGAGCTCGCCGCCCTCCACGCGCGCCTCGGCGCGACGACGGTGTACGTGACGCACGACCAGGTCGAGGCGATGACGCTCGGCCAGCGAGTGGCGGTCATGCGCGACGGCCGCATCCAGCAGGTGGACGTCCCGCAGACGCTCTACCGGCACCCACGGAACCTGTTCGTGGCGGCGTTCATCGGCTCGCCCGCGATGAATCTGGTCGAGGCACACGTCGAGGACGGCCGCGTCGCGTTCGGCGGGCACCGGATCCCGCTCGCGCCTGAGCTGCCCGCGCCGGCGCGGGGCAAGGTCGTGCTCGGGATCCGTCCCGAGTGCTTCGAGGACGCCGCGTTCGCCGACCCGTCCCTGCCCCAGCTGGACGCGGACGTGGCCGTGCTCGAGGACGTCGGTGCCGACGCGCACGTGCTCTTCCCCGTCGACGCGCCGCCCGTGGACGCGGAGGAGCTGCGGCAGGCCCGCGAGGACGAGGACGCCGTCCTGCTCGCGCCGGGCGCGACGATCTTCACCGCGCGCGTCGACCCCCGCAGCGAGGCCGCCCCCGGGCGGACGCTGCGGCTTGCCCTGAACCCGGCCCGGTTCCACTACTTCGACCCGGAGACGGGCGCGAACCTCGTGCCGGACGAGGCGCAGCCGCAGCGGGCGCAGGTCGAGGCGTAGCCCACGTTCGCGGGCGCTTAACGGCCCTCTCAGCCGGCTCTCAGGAAGGACCGCTCAACTCGGCGGGCCATCCACCACGAGGGAGCGAGATGACCGACCGCCGCCTTCGCCCCGTCGAGGGGCCCCGCCTCGCGCAGGAGCGCCTCGAGGCGGCCCTGTTCGAGATCAAGCGCGTGATCGCCGGCCAGGACCCGATGCTCGAGCGCGTGCTCGTCTGCCTGCTCGCGGGCGGGCACCTGCTGATCGAGGGCGTCCCGGGGCTCGCGAAGACGCTGACCGTAAAGACGACCGCCGCCGTGCTCGGCGGCTCCTTCCGCCGCATCCAGTTCACGCCTGACCTCGTCCCGTCCGACCTGGTCGGCACGCGCGTCCTGCGGCCGCGGGAGGGGACGTTCGACGTCGAGCTCGGCCCCGTGTTCTGCAACTTCCTGCTCGCGGACGAGATCAACCGCGCGCCCGCGAAGGTGCAGTCGGCCCTGCTCGAGGTGATGCAGGAGCACCAGGTCACGATCGGCGGCGAGACGCACGCCGTCCCCGACCCGTTCCTCGTGCTCGCGACCGAGAACCCGATCGAGTCGGAGGGCACGTACCCGCTCCCGGAGGCGCAGCTCGACCGCTTCCTGCTGAAGGTCGTCGTCGACTACCCGGCGTTCGGCGACGAGGTGACGGTGGTCGAGCGCTCGCTCGCCGCCGCGCCCGCGCTCGAGCCGGTGCTCCACCTCGAGGAGCTGCGCGCGCTGCAGGCGCAGACGGCCGAGGTGTACGTCGACCCGGCCGTCCAGCGGTACGCCGTCTCGCTCGCGGCGGCGACACGCGACCTCGGCGAGTACCGGCACGCGGAGCTCGCGCCGTACGTCGCCTTCGGCGCCAGCCCGCGCGGTCCGATCGCGCTCGTGCTCGCCGGCCGCGCGCTCGCGCTCGTCCGCGGCCGGGCCTACGTGCTGCCGCACGACCTCCAGGAGGTGGCGAAGGACGCGCTCCGGCACCGGCTCGTGCTCACGTACGCGGCGCTGGCGGAGGGCGTGACCGCCGACCACGTGCTCGACGCGGTGCTCGCCTCGGTGCCGGTGCCGCAGATCGAGCTGGCGCGCGAGGACGTCGCGTGACGGTCGGTACCAGGTACGTACCTGGTACCGGCGCCGTGCACTCGCGCCACCCAGGCGAGACGGATGTCCCTGCAAATCGCCCTCGAATCGCGCGATCGGTACCAGGTTCGAACCAGGTACCCGCGCCGGCGGCGACGAAGGCGTCGTGAGCGGTTCGCTCGCAGGGCTCTCGCCGCCGCGCTCGCCGGCCCGGCCCGGGCCCGGCCCGGTCCCGGAGCGCCTGCTACGCGCGCTCGCCGCCGCCGTGCGGCGGCGCGTCGAAGGCCTGCTCCCCGGCGAGGCGCGGGCGGCGGCGATCGGCGTCGGCAGCGAGCTCGCTCAGGTGCGCCCGTACCTCGCCGGCGACGACGTCCGCGCGATCGACTGGAACGTCACCGCGCGAACCGGCGAGCCGCACGTCCGCGTGCACGTGGCCGAGCGCGCGCTCGTCGCGTGGCTCGTGCTCGACGTCTCGCCCTCGATGAGCTTCGGCACCGCCGACCGGCGCAAGGCGGACGTCGCAGAGGGGGTCGCCCTCGCGCTCGGCTACCTGGCCACGCGTAGGGGCAACCGCCTCGGCGTCGTCACTTTCGGCGGCTCGCATCCCGCGCTCCTCCCTCCCCGGCGCGGGCGCGAGGCGCTGCTGACGGCGCTGCTGACGCTGCGGACGGCTCCGGACGAGGAAGGGACGGGCGTCACCCCGCTCGGCCCCGCACTCGCCCGGGCCGCCGCCGCGGCCAGGCGGCGCGGCCTGGTGGCGATCGTGAGCGACTTCCGCGGCCCGGACGGCTGGGACGGGCCGCTCCGCGACCTGGCGGCACGGCACGAGGTGCTGGCCGTCGAGGTTCGCGACCCGCGCGAGCAGGCGCTCCCGGACGTCGGGCCCCTCTCCCTCGTCGACCCCGAGACCGGCCGGCGTCTCCGCGTCGACACGCGCAGCCGCGCGCTGCGCGAGCGTTTCGCGGCCGCCGCGGCGGCCGAGCGGGACGAGCTGGCGCGCCGCCTCCGCCGCGTCGGCGTCGACCACGTAACGCTCTCGACGCGCGGCGACTGGCTGCGGACCCTCGTCGGCGCGCTCCGGGCGCGCGGCGGACGCCGGTGAGCTTCGTCTGGCCCGCCGCGCTCGCGGGGCTCGCGCTCGTCCCGCTCGCGCTCGTCGCGTACGTCCTGCTGCAGCGGCGGCGCGACCGCTATGCCGTCCGGTTCACGAACCTCGACCTCCTGGCGAACGTCGCGCCGCGGCGGCCGGGCTGGCGTCGCCACCTGCCGGCCGCACTCGCGCTCCTGGCGCTGGCGGCACTCGTCGTCGGCGTCGCGCGGCCGCAGGCGGCGATCAAGGTGCCGAAGCGGCAGGCGACGCTCGTGCTGGCGATGGACACCTCGGCCTCGATGACGGCCGACGACGTGGAGCCCACGCGCCTCGCGGCCGCGCGCGCCGCCGCCCGGACGCTGCTCGGCACGCTCCCGGACGCCGCGAGGGTCGGCGTCGTCGGCTTCGCCCAGTTCGCGTACACGATCTCGCCGGTCGTCGCCGAGAAGGACGCCGTCCTCGCGTCGATCGACGGCGCCGAGCCCGCCGGCGGTACGGCGCTCGGCGACGCGATCGACGCTGCGATCGACCTCGGCGAGCAGGACACGGCGGCCAGGACAGGCGCCGACGACGGCGAGGAGGAGGGGCCGCCGTTCGCGGTCGTCGTCCTCTCCGACGGCGCCAGCACGACGGGCGAGGTCGAGCCGCTCGACGCCGCCGGGCGCGCCGAGGAGCTCGGCGTCCCGGTCTTCACCGTGGCGCTCGGCACGGACGGGGGCACGGTCGAGATCCAGGACGAGTTCGGGAACGTCCAGGTCGTCCCCGTGCCGCCGGACAAGGAGACGCTCGAGGCGATCTCGGAGCGGACGGGCGGGCGCTCCTACGAGGCGCCGACGGAGGACGACCTCGAGAGCGTCTACGCGGAGGTCGCGACGCGCGTCGGCTACGACGAGGAGCAGCGGGAGCTGACGGTGGCCTTCACCGCCGCAGGCGGCGTGCTGCTGCTGCTCGGTGCCGCGCTGTCGGCGCTCTGGTTCAACCGCATCCCGTAGCGGGCCGGCGCGACCTCGACGCGCGGCCGCATCGGCTTTAGGATCGTCGCATGCGCGGCAGGAACTCGAAGGTCGAGGCGATCTCGCACGTGCCGCTCTTCTCCGCGGCGTCGAAGCGCGAGCTGGCGCAGATCGCCTCCATCGCCGACGAGCTCGACCTGCGCGAGGGCAAGGAGATGACCCGCGAGGGCGCGCCGGGCCGGGAGTTCTTCGTGATCCTCGCCGGCACCGCCGACGTGCGGCGCAAGGGGCGGAGGATCCGCAGCCTCGGTCCCGGGGACTTCTTCGGCGAGATCGCGCTCGTCTCCGAGAAGCCGCGGACGGCGACGGTAACCGCGACCTCGAACCTGCGCGCGCTCGTGATCACCGACCGCTCCTTCCGGCGGCTGATCCAGGAACAGCCCGCGATCGGCGTCAAGGTCCTGCAGGCGCTTGCCGAACGGGTGAGCGGCGACTAGGCGTGCGTGGGGGAACCCATGGTTCCCCCACGCACCCCCTCCTTCCGCCGGGTCGCGTTGGTGGGCCGTCGTCTTGGCCTCTCGCGCGGATGAACCGCGCTTCGGCCTCCATGGCTTCGTCTTCGTAGGCTCACGTGAGAGGGCGTGGTCTCTGACCTCCGCGCGCGCCGCTTCACGGCGGGCGCTTCGGCCGCGTCGCGTCATCATCGGGGCCGACGTGGTTGACGGGGGGATGCGCCCGGCTTCCGCCGGGCTGCGATCCCGCGCGTCTGGTTGAGGGGGAACCTGGCGGTTCCCCCATGCCCCCCTCCCTCCATGTCCGGGGACAGTCCCTGGACATGCCGGA
>DATHTC010000334.1:0-6852 GCA_035463735.1 Gaiellaceae bacterium
AGAACCTCCTCGTGGGTGGCTGGGCTCGAGGTGCGCCGGTCCGCCCGCAGCGCGCACCGGTCTCGTTCGAGCGGTCAGGCTGGCAGCGCCCGCGTGTGCGCCGACAGCCGGGCAGCACGAGGCCGCCCTCGCGCGGCCCGACCCTCGAGGGTGCGGCTGGCCGCACCATACGGCGCGTCAGTGCCCGGAACCACGCGCGGCCGTCCGAGCCGCCGCGCTCGCACCCGGACGGAGCGCGCCCACGTACACGCCCGCCAGCACGAGTGCGCCTCCGAGGAGCAGTCCCGCGCCGATGGGCTCGTCGTCGATCCACGCCGACAGCACAACGGTGACCACTGGGATCAGGACGAAGCTGTACGCCGCCCGCGACGCGCTCCACAGCCGGACGACGACGAGGTAGAGGACGAAGACCGGACCCGACCCGAGCACGACCATGTAGGCGAGCGCAACCCAGGTGCCGCCGCGCTCCGGAAGGGCGATCGACTGCTCCAGCAGCAGGGCGAGCGCGAGCAGGATCATCGCGCCGGCCGCCATCCCGACCGCGTTGGCGGTCACCGGGTGGACGGGCGGGAAGTGACGGACGAGCACGGTCGCCTGTGCGAAGCAGAGCACCGCGCCGAGCACCGCCAGCAGCGAGAGAGCGGGCACCGACTCGCTGCCGGAGACGCCCGAAACCACCCCGATGCCGACGATCGAGAGCAGCGTCCCCACGACGCCCGCGATCCGCAGGCGCTCCTGCCGCTGCAGGACGGCGAGCAGGAGCGTCGCGAGGGGGACGAGCGCGAGCAGCGTCTGCCCGAGGCCCGCGTGGATGCGCACGAGCGCGTAGTACGCGAGGCTGAACGCCCCGCCGAAGATGAGCGCGCCGTAGAGCAGCACCCCCACCAGCGCGCGGCCGCGCGGGAGCGCGAGCCGCATCACGGCCACGACGCCGGCGAGCAGGGCCGCCGCGAGCACGAACCGCAGGGCGGCACCCCACAACGGGTCGAGCTCGCGGTTGCTGACCCGGACGCCGACGGCGTTGCCGCCCGCGAGCACCGTTCCGAGCAGGAACGCGGCGAGCGCCGTGCCCTCCCGGCCGAGCCTCACAGCCGAACGATACGGCCGGACCGCGTCGGAAACCGTCCCGCGCGCCGCACCTGCGGGCCCGGCGGCCAGTCCGACGGGCCTGCGCCTACCCCCGGCTGCTCGACGTTCGCGAATGCCGTGACCGGCGTCCGCGCGGGTTCCGCCGCGTCGGCCCTAGGCCGAAGTCACGACGATGACGCTGCCGTCCGCGCAGTGAAAGCTCCAGACGTGCTCGGGGATGTGCGCGGCAGGGTTCGGCTTGCAGGGCGTGAGCGTCAACGAAGCGACGTCACCAAGAACCGTCAGCGTCGGCGGCTCATAGTGATCGAGAGCACGGTCGGATGCGGCCATACAACCCCCTGATGCCGCAGCCGTCGAGTGCACTTTCGGACGCTATCCGGATCCTTACGAACGTCAACTGGCCCACCGTCCAGGATCCCACGTTGGAGAGGCCGCGGGCGGTGGGCGCTGGCGCGAGGTGCTTCGGTGAGCACCCGCCGGACCCCGGCCGACCGCGCGAGCCGGCGCACGCCGCTAGGCGCGCGGCGCGTACTCGACGCTGCCGAACGGCCAGTCAGACGCGAGCCACTCGCTGACGGCGCGCCAAAGGGGGACGTCCAGCCCCGCGTGGCTCGCCCGGACCCACGAGAGCGCACGGGCGTCGGCGTCGCTGTCGGACAGCGGGTAGATGTAGACGCACCCGATCACGTCGCGGCTCGCCGGATCGAGCACCGTGTAGGTGAACCCCGTCCGGGTGCGGAAGTCGTCGGCGTGGCGCTGCAGGTCCGCGCGGTTCTCGTCCGGCGTCATCTCTCGCGGCCAGCGGCCGTCGCCCCACCCGGGCGTCGCGGCGATGTGCTCCATCGACGACGTCCAGGCGTCGTAGTCCTGCTCGTTGTGCTCGGGCCCGAGCGGCTCGAGCACGAACCGCGGCGTCTCGAGCCCGCGAGGCACGTCGAAGTCGCGCGGGACGAACTCGTCCACACGCCCGATCCTAGACGGCCTCCGTCCGCTGGCCGCAGCGGCAGGCGATGAGGCCTGTGCGTACCCCTCCGCGGCGCCACACAGTGGCCCGCCCCCCGGGTCCGCGAAACCGCCGATGCACCGCTGACGAATCGTCATCGAGACTCGAAGGGAGAAGGAGGTTCTCAGATGACGACGATCTCGCATGAGCCGACGCGGGGTCACGCGGAGCGGCCGAGCCTGTGGTCGCAGCTCCGGATCCCGGAGATGTGGGCGTCGCTGGCGATCATCGCTATGTGGGTTTCGGTGATGTTCGCCGCGGTCTACGGCGCGAACGTGCAGACGTCGGACGCTGGCGGGAGTACCTCGACGATTCCGTCGGCCGTCTTCCTCGGACTGTTCGCGTTCTTCGCCACGTGGATCGTGGCGCGGTACGGCTTCCGGCACGACCGGACCGAGTGACCGGATTGGGCAGGCGGGAGCCGCCGCGATCGGGAACCGCGGCTCCCGCCGCGCCGTTGCCGCGGCTGGCGAAATCCGCGGTCTGCACCGCACGAGCATTCGCGGCATCCCCGGCACGCATGAACGGCTTGCCGAAGCGGAATCGTCCGAGGCGAGCGGTTCGGTTTGGGCCCGCCAGGATTCGAACCTGGGACCGACGGATTATGAGTCCGCTGCTCTGACCACTGAGCTACGGGCCCGCGGCCACGAGACTACCGCGGTTCCGCCGCGGCTCCCGGAAATCGCGACGCTAGGATGGCTGCCGATGAAGGCCGAGCTGCACGAGCGCTTCCTCCGCACGCCCGGCGGCCTCACGATCACCGACATCACCGACGACGTGCGGGAGTGCGTGCGCGCCAGCGGCGTCAGCGACGGGATCGCCTGCGTCTACTCCCCGCACACGACCTGCTCGGTGCGCGTGAACGAGTGGGAGGCCGGGTTCCTCGAGGACTTCGCCGCGCTGCTCAGGCGCCTCGTCCCGTCCGAGCACTACTACGCGCACGACGACTGGGACCGGCGGACGGAGAACATCTGCCCGGAGGACATGGAGATCGGCAACGGCCACTCGCACTGCATGTCGATGCTGCTCGGGCCGGCCGGCGAGTCGATCCCGGTCCGCGACGGCGAGCTGTGCCTCGGCACGTGGCAGCGGGTGCTCTTCCTCGAGCTCGACCGCGAGCGCGACCGGCGCTGGCTCGTCCAGGTCGTCGGGACCTAGCGCGAGCTCGCGCTCCTGACGTGTCGCTCGGCGTCCCGGAGGGCGAGGGCACAGTGCGGACGCACGGGCGCTCGACCGGAGGGCGCCGAGGGGCGCGAGGCGTCGGCGGAGCCGGGCTGCGCCCGGCGCAGCCGTCGCCGGTCAGGAGTGCGAGAGGGCGCGACCGGCGCTGGCTCGTCCAGGTCGTCGGCACCTGAGCGCGCGTCCCGGCTCCTGACGCCGCGAGCGACGTCCCGGGGAGAGATGGACGGCTACGCGGCGGCTGGCGACGGCCGGCGCCTGAGCCAGTCGTCGAACGCGGCCCACGACGCGAGGTAGCGCCCGAGCCGGTACAGCCCTTCCGCGACCTCGACCTGGAACGCGAACGCGCAGCGCGGGCAGAGCTCGACGCTCTCCGGCACCTCGTGCTCCTGGCAGTAGATGCACATGACGGAGGAACGTTCGTCCCCCGCGCGCGGATACGCGGCTACTCGGGCGTCACGTAGGCGGCGGTGAGGCCGCCGTCGACCGTGAAGATCGCGCCGTTGACGTACGAGGACTCGTCGCACGCGAGGAACAGCGCCGCGTTGACGATCTCGCGGGGCTTCGCCAGCCGCCCCGTCGGCCAGTGCACGCGCCGACGCTCGAGCGCCGCCGGGTCGCTGCCGTAGATGTTCAGGAGCAGCGGCGTTTCCACTGGGCCCGGGCAGAGGGCGTTGACGCGGATCCCGTCGCGCGCGAACTGGACGGCGAGCTCCCGGCTCATCGCGAGCACGGCTCCCTTCGAGGCGGTGTAGGAGATCTGCGAGGTCGCCGCGCCGAGCAGGGCGACGAAGGACGCGACGTTGACGATCGAGCCGCCGCCGCGCTCGAGCAGGTACGGGATCCCGTGCCGGCAGCAGAGGTAGACGCCGCGCGTGTTGACGGCCTGGACGCGGTCCCAAGCCTCGGGCTCGGTCTCGAGGATCCCCGCGTCGTCGCCCGGCGAGATGCCGGCGTTGTTGTAGAGGACGTCGATGCCGCCGAAGGCCTCGGCCGTCGCACGCATCATCCGCTCAACCGCGTCGGCGTCCGAGACGTCGACCTGCGCCGCGATCGCGTCCCCCGCGTCGGCCGCCGTCCGCTCCGCCGCCTCGCCGTCGACGTCGGCGACGCAGACGCGCGCGCCCTCGGCGCAGAAGACGAGCGCGGCCTCGCGCCCCATCCCGCCGCCGGCGCCGGTGATCACCGCGACCTTCCCGTCGAGCCTCCCCATCAGCGCGTCACTCCTCCGTCGACACGAACACCGTCTTCAGCTCGGAGTAGCCCTCCAGCGCGTGCATCCCGAGCTCGCGGCCGAAGCCCGACTGCTTGAACCCGCCGAACGGCGTCGTCACGCGGACGGACGAGTTCGAGTTGACCGAGAGCACGCCGCTCTCGACCGCACGCGAGACGCGCAGCGCGCGGCCGACGTCGCGCGTCCAGATCGAGCCCGACAGCCCGTACGGCGTGTCGTTGACGAGCCGCACCGCCTCTTCCTCGTCGGCGAACGGGATCAGCGCGGCCACGGGGCCGAACACTTCCTCGCGGGCGATCCGGTCGGCGTTCGAGGCCTCGACGAGCGTGCACGGGAACCAGAAGCCGGGCCCGTCGGGCACCTCGCCGCGGAAGGCGACGGAGACGCCGTCGTCGAGGAAGGAGGCCACCGTCTCGCGGTGCTGCGCCGAGATCAGCGGGCCCATCTCCGTCTCCTCCGACGCCGGATCGCCGACGCGGACGCCGCGGGTCGCCTCCACCAGCAGCCCGAGGAAGCGGTCGTAGACGGAGCGCTGGACGAGGATCCGCGAGCGGGCGCAGCAGTCCTGGCCGGCGTTGTCGAACACCGCGTACGGCGCCGACGCCGCCGCGCGCTCGAGGTCGGCGTCCTCGAAGACCACGTTCCCGGACTTGCCGCCGAGCTCGAGCGTGACGCGCTTGATCGTCCCGGCGGCGCCGCGCATCACCGTCTGGCCGACCTCCGTCGAGCCGGTGAAGCCGATCTTCGCCACGTCGGGGTGCTCGACGAGCCGCGTTCCCACGATCGAGCCCTTGCCGACGATCACGTTCACGACGCCGTCCGGGATCCCCGCCTCCAGCGCGAGCTCGGCCAGGCGCAGCGCCGACAGGGGCGTCAGCTCCGCCGGCTTCAGCACGACGGTGTTGCCGCACGCGAGCGCAGGCCCGAGCTTCCAGCTGGCGATGTTGAGGGGGAAGTTCCACGGCACGATCAGCCCGACGACCCCGAGCGGCTCCCGGAACGTGAACGCCTCGCCGCCCGCGACCGGGATCGTCTCGCCGAAGGCCTTGTCGACCGCGCCCGCGTAGTAGTGGA
The DNA here is from genome assembly GCA_035463735.1 of Gaiellaceae bacterium. Taxonomy (GTDB): domain Bacteria; phylum Actinomycetota; class Thermoleophilia; order Gaiellales; family Gaiellaceae; genus DATHTC01. The sequence continues at coordinate 5,580 of DATHTC010000334.1, forward strand.
AGACCTGGGCGACCATGCCGACCTCCGCGCGGGCGCCGGCGATCGGCTTCCCCACGTTCCGGCTCTCGATCGCGGCCAGCTCGTCCGCGTGCTCCTCGACGAGGATCGCGAGACGGCGCAGCAGCCGCGCCCGGTCGGCCGGCGCGACGCGCCGCCACGCGGGGAACGCCGCCTTCGCGCGTGCAACGGCCTCGTCGGCCTCGTCCACCCCCGCCTGCTCGAGCTCGGCGAGCGGCTCCTCCGTGGCCGGGTTGAGGACGACGAGCGCCACCGGCGGCTATCTAACCACGCCGGCTAACGGTGCCCGCGGCGCCGCGCCCGGTACTCCCGCGCCTCCGTCACGAGCGCCTCGAACAGCCGCGCGTCCTCGTCCTCCTCCGGGTGCCAGAGGACGCCCACGGCGAACCGCTTCCCCGGGTCCTCGAGCGCCTCGACCGTCCCGTCCTCGGCCCACGCGACCTCCCGCAGGCCGGCGCCGATGCGTCCGTAGGCCTGGTGGTGGTGCGACTTCACCGGGGCGTGCTCCCTGCCGAGCGCGGCGGCGAGCCGGCTGCCGTCCTCGACGCGAACGTCGTGGTCCGAGAAGACGCCGGGCACCTCGCGGTGCGCGTCGCTCCCGGTCACCTCGGGGAGGTGCTGGACGATGTCGCCGCCGCGCGCGACGTTGAGGATCTGCGAGCCGCGGCACACGGCCAGCACCGGCATGTCCCGCTCGAGCGCGGCCGTGAGCAGCGCCAGCTCCGCGCGGTCGCGCGGCGTGTTGACGCCCCCGGTCGCCGGGTGCGGCTCGGCACCGTAGACGTCCGGGTCCAGGTCGTTGCCGCCCGAGAAGACGACGCCGTCGAGCGCCTCGAGCGTCTCGGCCGCGCCGTCCTCCGCCGGCGGGACGAGCAGCGGGCGGCCGCCCGCGGCCTCGACCGCGCGCACGTACGAGAGCGGGATCAGCGCCGCCGGCAGCGTCCAGTGGCCCCAGGAGACCTGCGGCTCGCTGTACGTGGTGATCCCGACCAGTGGGCGCACGGGCCGGTCAGCCGCGCTCGAAGAAGCGCTCGCGCTCGTAGCACGTGACCGTCTCGTCGAACAGCCGCTGCTCCGTCCGCGCGTAGTTGAGGTAGTGGTCGACGACCTGGTCGCCCAGGGCCGCACGCGCCATCGTCCCCCCCTCGAGGGCGGCGATGGCCTCCACGAGGCTGCCGGGGAAGCGGTCGGCGTCGGACTCGTACGCGTTGCCCTCGAGCGCGGGCGGCGGCTCGAGCTCCTGCTCGATCCCGTG
>DATHTC010000335.1:0-2968 GCA_035463735.1 Gaiellaceae bacterium
CCAGCTGAACGCCGCCGCCCGCCGCAGCCCGCGCTCGACCCACGGCTCCGGGTCGCGCAGCACCTCGTCGACGGCCTCGGCGATCGCGTCTGGGTCCGTGGCGTCGAAGAGTCGTGCCCCGTGGCCGGCGATCTCGCCGACCGAACCGGACGCGGCCGCGGCGACCGGGCAGCCGCATGCCATCGCCTCGAGCGGCGGGAACGCGAAGCCCTCGTAGAGGCTCGGGAACACGAGCGCGGAGGCGCGGCGGAGCAGCGAGCGGAGCTCGTCCGCGGGGACGAGGCCTCGCGCCGCGACGCCCTCCGGGTACGCGCGGCCCTCGTGCCCGCCGCCGGTGAGGACGAGGCGGAGCTCGGGCCGCTCGCGGCGGAGCAGCGCGAACGCCTCCAGCAGCCGCTCGTGGTTCTTGTGCGGCCAGGGCCGGGCCGGGTAGAGGAGGAACGGCTCGCGCGGCGCGTTACCCGGCGTCAGGCGCTCGTGGTCGATCCCGTGGGGGATCACGCGGAAGCGTGCCTCCGGAACGGCGAGGTGGTGCGCGATCCGCTCGGCGCTGAACCGGCTCGGGACGATCACGAGCGCGGCCCGTCGCACCGGGCGGTCGTAGGCGACGCGGCGGAGCGCGCGCTCCCAGCGCGGCACGAGCTCCGGCCGGTCGAGGTGGAGGACGTCCTGGAGGGTGACAACGTACGGCCGGCGGTCCTCGGGGAGCGGGATCGTGAGCGGGTAGTGGACGAGGTCGGCGGCGGCGAGCCGGCGGCGCAGCGGGCCCGGTCGCGCCGCGGCGAGCCCCATGGCGGCGAACCGCTGCGGCAGTGTGCGGGCGGCGCGGTACTCCGTCGCGATCTCCTCCGGGAGGCCGTTCCCCGCACCGGCCGCGACCCGCGGCAGGAAGACGCGGTACGGGAGCTCCCCGTGTTCGGCCAGGCCCCGCGTCAGCCCGCGGACGTACGTCTCGGTGCCGCCGATCTGCCCCGGCACGAGCGTGAGCAGGCTGAGGCCGACCACGGAGGCGCAGCGTAGTCGGGAGCAAGTGGCTCAGAGCCACAAAGTCGCCCCGGCCGCCCCGGGGGAGCGGGGTTCCGGTGGTGTCGGTGCTCGTGGCTCTGAGCCACTTGCGCTCTTCGCGCCGCGAGGACCGGCCGCGTCCCGAACGGGACCATCACAGCGCCCCGGTACGATCCGCCGGTGCCGGAGAACCGCTCTGACACGGCGTTTTCGCCGCCGGAGGACGTCGACGTCGCGGCGCTCTTCGCCCAGCTCCAGGACGAGGTGCGGCGGTCGGCGCCGCGCGGCGCGGACGGCGGCACCGCCGCTCGTCTCGCCGCCCGGGGGACCGCCGAGCGGCTCTGGCCCGTCTCGACCGACCGCCACATCGGCGGCCGGGGCGGCACGCTCGGCGCGCTCCAGCGCCCGGTGAAGCTGCTCGTCCGCAAGCTGACGCGCTGGTACGTCGAGCCGGTGTTCGCCGACCAGCGCGGGTACAACGACGCGCTGCTGAAGCTCGTTGACGAGCTCGCGGCGGAGGTCGACCGGCTCCGCGCCCGGGTCGACGAGCTCGAACCGCGGCCATGAGGATTGCGGTCTGCGCTCCGCAGGTGCCGTTCGCGACGGGCGGCGCCGAGTACGTCGCGGAGCGGCTCACGGAGGAGCTCCGGGAGCTCGGGCACGAGGCCGACCTCGTCACCGTCCCGTTCAAGTGGTACCCCGGCTCGCGCGTCCTCTCGCAGGCGTTCCTCTGGCGGCTGCTCGACCTCGAGGAGGTCGACGGCCGGCCCGTGGACCTCGTCGTCGCGACGAAGTTCCCCTCGTACGCCGTCCGCCACGCGAACAAGGTCGTCTGGCTCGTCCACCAGTTCCGCCAGGCCTACGAGCTCGACCGCACCGAGCTGGGGCAGTTCGGCGACTCGCCCGAGGACCGCGCCACGCGCCGCGCCGTCCACCGGCTCGACCGCGAGACGCTGGGCGAGGCGCGGGCGCTGTTCGCGATCTCGTCGAACGTCGCCGGCAGGCTGGAGCGCTCGACCGGGCTCCGTGCCGAGGTGCTGCTGCCGCCGCCGCAGCAGCTCCCGTACCGCTGCGAGCGCTACGACGGCTTCGTGCTGTCCGTGAACCGGCTCGACCGCGCGAAGCGGATCGACCTGCTGCTCGAGGCGGCCGCCCGCGAGCCGGGGCTGCGGGTCGTCGTCGTCGGCGACGGCCCCGACCGCGAGCGCCTGGAGGGGATCGCGCGCCGGCAAGGGCTCGATGGGCGGGCCGAGTTCGCCGGCCGCGTCGACGGCGCGCGGCTCGCGGAGCTCTACGGCCGCTGCCTCGCCGTCTACTACGCACCGTACGACGAGGACTACGGGATCGTCCCGTACGAGGCCTTCATGGCCGAGAAGCCCGTGATCACGACGGTCGACGCCGGCGGGCCGCTCGACGTCGTCGCCGACCGTCGTACCGGGCTCGTGGTCGAGCCGCGGGCCGAGTCCGTCGCCGAGGCGTGCGCGTACCTGCTCGGCCATCCCGACGACGCGCGGACGTGGGGGCGGGCGGGGCGCGCGGTCGCGGAGCGGCTCTCGTGGCGGGAGACCGCCGAGACGCTCGTGGAGGCCGGAACGTGAACGTGGCCTACTTCAGCCCGATGCCGCCGTCGCGCTCGGGGATCGCCGACTACTCGGCGCTGCTCCTCCCGGCGCTGCGCGAGCGGATCGGCATCGAGGTGGTGAAGCAGGGCTCCCGCAGGCAGCCGCGCGGCACCGACCTCGCGCTCTACCACGTCGGGAACGACCCCGACTCGCACGGCTGGATCGTGGAGGCGCTGCGCGCGCACCCGGGCGTCGTCGTCCTCCACGAGTGGGTGCTGCACCACCTCGTCGCCGGGCTCACGCTCGGCCGCAAGGACGTGGCGCAGTACCTCGCCGCGCTCGAGCGCGACCACGGGATCGCCGGGCGACTGCTCGGCCTCGGCGTGGTCGACGGGTGCGTG
>DATHTC010000336.1:0-3569 GCA_035463735.1 Gaiellaceae bacterium
TCGACGGGCTCGTCGACGCCTACTTCGGCCCGCCGGAGCTGGCGGCCGCCGTCGACGCGGAGCCGCCGGTCGAGCCCCAGGCGCTCGCCGCCGCCGCCGAGGCGCTCCTCGACGAGCTCGAGGACGGCTGGCTGCGCGACCAGGTGGCCGGGCTGCGCACCTACGCCGGCGTGCTGGCGGGCGAGTCGCGGTCGTACGCGGACGAGGTGGAGGGGTGCTACGGCGTCCGTCCGACGCGCACCGACGAGGCCGTCTTCGCCGCCGCGCACGAGCGGCTCGAGGAGCTGCTTCCCGGCGACGGCCCGCTGGGCGAGCGCCACGAGCGCTGGGAACGGTCGCTCCGCGTCCCCGTCGACCTGATCGAGCCCACGATGCAAGCCGTGATCGAGGAGGCACGGCGTCGGACGCGGGACGTCGTCGAGCTGCCGGACGGCGAGGGCGTCGGCCTGGAGATCGTGCGCGACGTGCCCTGGATGGCGTTCTGCGAGTACCTCGGGGACTTCCGCAGCACGATCGAGGTCAACGTCGACCTGCCGCTGTCGGCGATCGAGCTGCTCGTGCTCACGCTGCACGAGACGTACCCCGGCCACCACGTGGAGCGCGCCGTGAAGGAGCAGCTGCTCGTCCGGGAGCGGGGGCTGCTCGAGGAGACGCTCGCGCTCGTGCCCACGCCGCAGTCGCTGATCGCGGAGGGGATCGCCGTCCTGGCGCCGCTGGTGCTGCTCGAGGGCGAGGGCGGGACGGCGCTCGCCGCGGTCCTTCGCGGCGCCGGAATCGAGCTGGACCTCCCCCACGCGCTCGCCGTCCGGCGCGCGCTCGAGCCGTGCCGCTGGGCGGAGGTCAACGCCGCGTTGATGCTGTACGACGGCGGGGCGAGCGAGGCGGAGGTCCGCGCGTACCTCGAGCGCTGGGGACTCCTGACGCCGGAGTGGGCCGACCACCTACTCCGCTTCTTCGGCGCGCCGACGTCGCGGACGTACATCGTCACCTACCCCGCCGGGCGGGAGCTGTGCCGGGCGTACGTGGCGGACGACCCGACGCGCTTCCGGCGCCTGCTGACCGAGCAGGTACGCGTCCGCGACCTGCTCGAGGCGCGAAACCCACGCGGGCCGACAGCCTCCGGCGCCTGAGGTCGCCGGCCGCGTGTGCGCGGCGTCCCGACGGTCGTCGTCTACGACGACCCCGCCTGACGCGGAACGATCCCGAGTGCCGGCCTGCGCTCGGCGGGCTCGTGCGCGGCGCTCGAGCGGCAGACGCGGCGTAGGCTCTGCGTCATCGTGCGGCTCGCGAGCGGAGAGGGCCGAGGCGTCGACGGCGAGCAGCTCTACCACGCGTTCGCATCGGGCCTGATCGACGTCCAGCGCAAGCAGGACTACCTCAATCGCATCAACGTGTTCCCCGTCCCCGACGGCGATACCGGGACGAACGTCGTCGTCACGCTGTCGTACGCGCTCGAGGTCGCGCGCGTCTCGGAGTCGGCGGGGGAAACCCTGTCCTCGATCGCGGACGCGGCGCTCGTCGGGGCGCGAGGGAACTCCGGCATCATCTTCGCCCAGTTCCTGGGCGGGCTCTCCGAGGCGCTGCGCGATGCCACCCACGTGCCGGCGGAGCGCTTCGCCGAGGCCGCCGAGCTCGCCGGGCGGCGCGCGGGCGAGGCGGTCACCGATCCGAAGGACGGGACGATCCTCTCGGTCATGCGGGCGTGGGCGGAGGCGCTGCGTCGGGAGGCCGGTGCGGCGGACTCGGTCGGCGTGCTGCTGCGCAGGGCCTCGCCGGCGCTCAGGGAGTCGCTCGAGCAGACGAGGGAGACGCTCGCGGAGTTGAGGGCCGCCGGGGTCGTCGACGCGGGTGCGAGCGGGTTCGTCGAGTTCGTGACCGGCGCCGAGCGCTTCCTCGACGGCGGCGTCCCGGCCCCGCCGCCCCTCCCGAGCCACGCCGGAGCGGAACCGTCGCTGGGGGACGAGCTCGACCGGCACGAGAGCGGTGGCGTCCACTTCCGCTACTGCACGGAGGCGCTCCTCTCGGGGGACGCGATCGACCGCGATGCGCTCCGCCGGACGCTCGAGCCCTTCGGCGACAGCCTGATCGTCGCCGGAGGCGCGGAGCGCGTGCGCGTCCACATCCACACCGACGACCCGGCGAGCGCCTTCGGCGCGCTCACGGCGTCCGGCCGCGTCGTCCAGCAGAAGGTCGACGACATGCGGCTGCAGTACGAGGTCGCACACGAGCGGAAGTACCCGATCGCCCTCGTCACCGACTCGGTCTGCGACCTGCCGCGCGAGCTGCTCGATCGCTACCAGATCCACGTCGTCCCGCTGCACCTGCGCATCGACGAGCGCGAGTACCTGGACGGGCTGACGATCGAGCCGGCGCTGTTCTTCGAGCTCGCCGAGCGCGCACGGCGGTTCCCGTCCTCGTCGCAGCCCTCGGGAGAGCTGTTCGCCCGCCTCTACTCGTACCTCTCGACCTACTACGACTCCGTGATCGCGATCCACACCTCGGGGCAGCTGAGCGGAACGGCAGCCGCCAGCGCTCGCGCGGCCGCGGCGCTCTCGGAGGCCGACCGGATCTCGGTCGTCGACTCGCGCCACCTCTCGGCGTCCCTCGGGCTGATCGTGCTGCGGGCAGCGGAGGCCGTCGAGGCGGGGAAGAGCCGCGAGGAGATCGTGCGCGAGCTCGACAGGTACAAGCGCAACGCGGAGATCCTCGTCAGCGTCCGGACGCTCCGGTACATGGTCAGGGGCGGGCGGGTGAAGCCCGTCGCGGGCCTGGCCGGCAAGGTCCTCAACCTGAAGCCGATCGTCTCGCTCGACGACGAGGGGAAGTCCGTGCTCTACGGCAAGGCGTTCAGCGTCCGGCGGAACGTCGAGAAGATCGTGGAGATGGTCGCGCGCAGGCACGCGGAGACGCCCCTTCGCTGCTACGCGGTCGTGCACGGGCACGACCTCGAGGCCGCGACCGACCTCGCCGGGAGGCTCGAGCGGGCGCTCGGCTCGCCGCCGCTCTTCGTCGAGGAGATCTCGGCGATCGTCGCGCTGAACGCGGGTCGCGGCGCCGTCGCGGTGGCGACGATGGCGGAGTAGGGCCTACCCGCGAGGCGGGAGCGGCACGAGGATGCTCGTGCGCCGCTTGTACTCGCGGTAATCCGGGTCGTCGCCGTACTTCGCGTCGGCGCTCCGCTCGAGCAGCGGGATCCCGCTCACGAAGAGCAGCAGCAGCGTGATGAAGACCGGCCCTCCGACGACGGCGAACGCCCAGCCGTCGAGCGCCGGGACGGCGTACACGAACAGCCCCCACCAGACGAGCATCTCGCCGAAGTAGTTCGGGTGCCGGGAGTAGCGCCACAGGCCGCTCGTGACGAAGCGGTCGGGGTGCTTCTCCTTGAACGTCGACTTCTGGGCGTCGGCCGCGGTCTCGATCGCGAGCCCGACCAGCCAGACCGCCGCACCCGTGAGCGCCCAGAGCCCGAAGCCCGGCGGGTCGTCCAGGCCGAGGAGGTAGGAGACCGGCAGCATGATCACCGCGACCGAGACCGCCTGCAGCAGCCAGAAGCGCGCGAAGCGGAGCGG
>DATHTC010000337.1:0-2448 GCA_035463735.1 Gaiellaceae bacterium
GTCGCGGTGGTGCTGTGTCCTCTTGGCCTCTCGCGGGCATGAAGCGCGCTTCGGCCTCCATGGCCTGGTCTCGGAGGCGGGCCTGGGAGGGCGTCGTCGATGACCTCTGGGCGCGCCGCTTCCGCGGCGGGCGCTCCGGCCGCGTGGCCGGGTCACGGCGGTAGGACGTGATTGACGGGCGGGATGCGCCCGGCTTCGCCGGGCTGCGATCCCGCGCGTCCTGGCTTCGGGGGGACCTGGCGGTTCCCCCGTGCCCCCTCCCTCCCGTGCTGGGGACAGTCCGCGGACCTGGCCCGTGCGAGTTTTCCCGCTGTTTCCCGTTTTCGCGGCGGGAGCCGTCGGGACCCCGCTCTACGATGGGCGGGTGCCGCTGACGCTGATCGTCGGCCCCGCGAACGCTGGGAAGGTCGAGCTGCTGCTCGACCGCTACCTCGACGTCCTCGACCGGGAGCCGATGCTGATCGTGCCGCACGCGTCGGACGTCGTCGCCCGCGAGCGCGAGCTGCTCGAGCGCCGCCCGGCGCTCATGGGCGGGACCGTGGGCACGTTCGACGACCTGTTCCGCCGGCTCGCGCCTCCCGGGAAGACGGCCACGGAGGCGCAGCAGACCTTCGTCCTGCGCCGGGCCGTCGCGCGCGCGGAGCTCAACGGCCTCTCCGCCTCGGCCCGCTCCGCCGGGTTCGTCGACGCGCTGCGCGAGGTGGTGCGGGAGCTCGAGAGCGGCCTGATCGAGCCGGAGGCTCTCGACGGGGACCTCGCTGCGCTCGTCGGCGCGTACCGCCGCGAGCTGGACGCGCTCGGGCTCGCCGACCGCGAGCTGCGCCGGGCCGCCGCCGTGGAGCGGCTGGCCTCGGACTTCGACGCGTGGCAGGGCGAGCCGGTGTTCGCATACGGGTTCGAGGACCTGACCGCCGCGGAGTGGGCGCTCCTCGCGGCGCTCGCGGGGCGGGCGGACGTGACGGTGTCCCTGCCGTACGAGCCGGGGCGCGCCGCCTTCGCCGCGTTGCGGGCCACCGCCGACGACCTGGCCGGGCTGGCGGGCGGACGCGTCGAGGAGCTGCCGCCGCGGTTTGCGGAGATCGCGCACCCGGCGATCGCGCACGTCGAGCGGCGCCTGTTCGAGGACGACCCGGGCGGGCCTGTCGCGATCGACGGCGGCGTCCGCTTCTTCGAGGGTGCCGGCGCGCGGGGGGCGCTCGAGCTCGTCGCCGAGGAGGTGGCCGAGCTCGTCCGCGCGGGCACGCCGCCGGAGCGGATCGCGGTCGTGTGCCCCTCGCTCGACCGCTGGCGCGGGCCGCTCGAGACCGCCTTCGGCACCCTCGGCATCCCGTACGCGGTCGAGGCGCCGCAGCGGCTGCCGCAGACGCCCTACGGCGCGGCGCTGCTCGCGCTGCTCCGGTACGCGTGGCTCGACGGCGGCCGCCACGAGCTGTTCGCGTACCTGCGCTCGCCGTACTCGGGCTTCGCCCGCGCCAACGTCGACTTCGTGGAGGGGCGCCTGCGCGGGCGCGCGATCGCGGCCGCCGAGCGGGTCGAGGCCGAGATGGAGGCGCTCCGCGGCAGCTCGATTCCGGCGCTCGACGAGCTGCGGGCGGGCGCCGAGCCCGTCGGCGCCGTCCGCGCGCTCGCCGCGGCGATGACCACGGCGGCGTTCGGCCTCGAGGCGCCGCCCGTGGGCGAGGGCTCGCGCGGCGACCTGCGCGCGCTCGAGGCGGTGGGGCGGCTGCTCGACGAGCTCGAGGACTGGGAGGGGCTCGCGGGCGCGGTGTCCCGCGAGGACGTCGTTGCCGCGCTCGAGCGTGCGACCGTCCGCGGCGCCTCGGCCGGGGAGCCCGGACGCGTCGCCGTCGCCGACCTCGCACGCGCACGCACGCGCCGCGTCGACGTGCTGTTCGTGCTCGGCCTGGAGGAGGGCACCCTGCCGCGGCGCGGCGACGGCTCGCCCTTCCTCGGGGACGAGCTGCGGCGCGCGCTCGGAGGCCGGCTGCTCCGCGCCGACCAGGCGAGCCGCGACCGGTACCTCTTCTACACGGCGTGCACGCGGCCGACGCGTCGGTTGTACCTCGTCCGGGAGGCGGCCACCGACGAGGGGAGCCCGCGCGAGCCGAGCCCGTTCTGGGAGGAGGTCGCGGGGCTGTTCCCCGCCGACGACGTGGCGCGGTGGACACGCCGCCGGCCGCTCTCGGCGCTGACGTGGCCGCTCGAGGCCGCCCCGAGCGAGCGGGAGCGGCTGCGGGCGCTGGCGCTGCTCGCCGCCGACGAGGCCGGCCGCGAGCCCGCGCGCGCCCTCGCGCGCGCGAACGGCTGGGAGCGCCGCCTCGAGCGGGCGCTCGCCGCCTTCCGGCGCCGTACCCGCCTGCGCCACCCGCTCGTCCTCGAGCAGCTCGGCGGCCGCACGCTCTTCAACGTCACCGAGCTCGAGGCCCCGCTGGAGCTCCTGCGGCGAGC
>DATHTC010000338.1:0-8001 GCA_035463735.1 Gaiellaceae bacterium
GACCCGTCTACCTCGCGCTCGCCGCCGTGTGGATCGCGGCGCTCGCCGTCGTGGTGCGAAGGCATCGCCGCAGCGGCGAGCCGCTCGTCGAGCGGCCGAGACGCGGCGGGGCGCTGGGCCAGCCCGGCTAGCCGCGCTCGAAGAGGGCGGCGACGCCCTGCCCGACCCCGACGCACAGCGTCGCGAGGCCGTACCGCCCGTCCCGGCGGCCGAGCTCGTGCAGGAGCGAGACGACGAGCCGCGCGCCGCTCATCCCGAGCGGATGGCCGATCGCGATCGCGCCGCCGTTCACGTTCACGCGCTCCTCGTCGAGGCCGAGCTCCCGCACGACGGCGAGGCTCTGGGAGGCGAACGCCTCGTTCAGCTCGACGAGGTCGAGGTCGGCCGCCGCGACGCCGGTGCGCTCGAGCAGCTTGTGCACGGCGGGGATTGGGCCGATTCCCATCACCCGCGGGTCGACGCCCGCGACCGCGCTGGCGACGAAGCGCCCGAGCGGCTCGACGCCGAGCTCGCGCGCGCGATCCTCGCTCGCGAGCACGAGCGCGGCGGCGCCGTCGTTGATCCCGGACGCGTTCCCGGCGGTGACGGTGCCGCCCTCGCGGAAGGCCGGCTTCAGGGCGGCGAGCTTCTCGGCGCTCGTGTCCGGGCGCGGATGCTCGTCGCGCGCGACGTCCCCGACCGGCACGAGCTCGTCGTCGAACCGGCCGGCCTCGGCCGCCGCCGCCCACCGCTCCTGCGACCGGAGCGCGAACGCGTCCTGGTCCTCGCGCGAGACCTCCCAGCGCCCGGCGACGTTCTCTCCCGTCTCGCCCATGGACTCGAGCGGGAACATCGCCTCGAGCCGGGGGTTCGGAAACCGCCACCCGAGCGTCGTGTCGTAGGCCTGCTGGTCCCCTCGGGGGTACGGCCGGTCCGGCTTCGCGAGCACGAGCGGCGCGCGACTCATCGACTCGACACCCCCGGCGACGAACAGGTCGCCGTCCCCGGCCGCGATCGCGTGCGCGGCGCCGACCACGGCCGAGAGGCCCGACGCGCAGAGCCGGTTCACCGTCACGCCCGCGACCGACTCGGGCAACCCCGCCAGCAGCGCCGCCATGCGGGCGACGTTGCGGTTGTCCTCGCCGGCCTGGTTCGCGCAGCCGAGGTAGACGTCCTCGATCGCGGCGGCGTCGACACCGGCGCGCTCGACGGCGGCGCCGATCGCGAGCGCCGCGAGGTCGTCCGGGCGGACTCCCGCGAGCGCCCCGCCGTAGCGCCCCACGGGCGTGCGGACGGCGGAGACGACGACCGCGCGCGGCATCTGCCTTCGCTCAGCCGACGAAGTCGACCCGGACCGGCTCCGGGAACGCGCCGAGCTCCTCGCCGCGCCGGAGGAGCTCCTCGACCGCCTGCCGCCCCTCCTCGCCGTAGTCGCAGGTGAGCTCGTTGACGTACATCGCGACGAAGCGGTCGGCGAGCTCGTCGTCCAGGCCCCGCCCGAAGCCGAGCGCGTACCGCATCGCCTCGGACCGGTTCGCCAGCCCCGTCTCGATCGACTCCTTCAGCACCTCGGAGAGGTCGTCGAGCCGGTGAACGTCCCGGCGGGCGACGTTGACGCCCAGCGGCAGCGGGAGACCGGTCTCGAGCAGCCACCACTCGCCGAGGTCGAGGCACTTCGCGAGCCCCAGCGAGCCGTACGTGAGCTGCCCCTCGTGGATCAGCAGCCCCGCCTCCGCACGGCCCTCGACCACCTCGTCGGCGATCCGGTCGAACGGCAACTCGCGGTACGGGAACTCGCCGAGCGCCATCCGCAACACGAGGAATGCCGTCGTCTTCGTCCCGGGGATCACGATCTCCGTCTCGCGGAGCTCGTCGAACGAGAGCGAACGGTCCGCCACGAGGACCGGGCCGTAGCCGTCGCCCATCGAGGCGCCGTGCGGGAGCAGCGCGTACCGGTCCTGGACGAACGGGTACGCGTGCAGCGACAGCGCCGTCACCTCGAGTCGTCCCTCGAGCGCCCAGAGGTTGAGCGTCTGGATGTCCTCGGTCACCTGCTCGATCTCGAACCCGCGCGTGTCGACCCGGCCGCTCGCGAGCGCCCAGAACATGAACGCGTCGTCGGGGTCGGGGCTGTGGCCGAGCCGGATCCGCACGCGGCGGACGCTACCAGCGGCCTTCCGCGACTCGCCCGGCGAACCCGCACCCGCTGCCGACCCATCCCTATGCTGACCGCGTGGCGAAGCCCCCGCTGAGCGACGCGATCCAGGACTACCTGAAGGCCATCTACATGCTCGGGAGCGGCGGCGAGCGCGTCACGGTGACGGCGCTCGCGCGCCAGCTCGGCGTCTCCGCGCCGTCGGCGAGCACGATGCTGAAGAAGCTCGCCGCGCTCGGCCTCCTCGACCACCGACCCTACAAGGGCGTCCGCCTCGCGCCGCCCGGCGAGCGGGTGGCGGTCGAGGTCATCCGCCACCACCGGCTGCTCGAGCTGTACCTCGCCGAGACGCTCGGCGTCCACGTCGACGACGTGCACGCCGAGGCGGACCGGCTCGAGCACCATCTCTCGGAGGAGCTGGAGGCCCGGATCGACGAGGCGCTGGGGTTCCCGACCCACGACCCGCACGGCGACCCGATCCCGGACAAGAACCTCGAGTGGCCGGCCGACGGGAAGGGCTAGCCAGGCCTGCTGTGAGCGGCGCGAGGCGCGGGCGGAGCCGGGCTCTGCCCGGCGGGAGCATCCCCGGCAGGCGCGTCAGCGGTTCCGCTGGCGCTCCGGCGCGTCGCTGAGCGTCCCGGAGGGAGGAGGGACAGTGCGGACGCACGGCCCTCCGACTGCAGGGCGCTCAGCGTCGCGAGGCGCGGGGGCGGAGCCGGGCTCGGCCCGGCGGGAGCCGCGCCGCCCGAGTGGTCAGCGGTGGCCGAAGAACCAGGCTTCGAGGGGCTTCAGGAGCTCGTCGCGCTTGAAGGGCGGGACCCTCTCGGCGAGCATGCCGTCCTCCTCGAGCACGCGCACGTCGTCCTCGAGCGCCGCGTTTGCCGCCTCGAGGCAGTCCTCCAGCTCGTAGCCCTCGAACAGGTAGTCGTCCGGGCGCGGCTGCGCGCTCTCGCGGTGCTGCAGGTTGACGGCTCGCCCGACGGCCCAGACCGCGCCGGGCTTCCGCTCGATCCAGAGGACGACGTGCTCCTCGGCCCCGGTATCGTCGACGCCGCGCAGGACGCGCTCGGCGAAGCGGCCCGAGGTGTCGGCCTTCCTCACCTATCGGCCTTCCTCACTGGGAGGCAAGGATACAATCGCGCCGTGGGCCGCCTCGGTGATCTCTTCCGCAACCCCTTCACGTTCCTCTTCCAGCGCTCGAGCCAGGAGGAGCGGTTGGCTGCGTACGTGATCCGGGAGCACGACCGAGGACGCTCGCTGGAGGAGATCCTGCAGGACCGGTACCTCCAGAACCGGACCACGCCGCAGCAGCGCGAGCGTCTGCTCGACCGCCCCGAGGTGATCCGCGCGATCGGCGACGACACGATCGAGTCGGCGAAGACGACGCTCGAGAACGCCTAGACGTCTGTCCCCGCACCCCGCTCGCGGGCGCGCTCGAGCGCGGCGGCGCCGATCGCCACGTCCCACGCGGCGATCCCGTTCGACTTGAACAGGACCACGTCGGCGTCGCCAGCGCGCCCCTGGACCTCGCCGGCGACGACCTCGTGGAGCTCGTGCACCTCGAGCCAGTCGAGCACACCCTGCGCCACGGGCTCGATCAGGTCGCCCGACTCGAGCTTCGACTGCGCGAGCGAGTCGCAGCAGACGAACGCGGCGCGCTCGAGGACGACGTTGTCGAGCTCGCGTGACCGCGGGTCGTTCGCGCCCACGGCGCAGACGAGTGCGCCCTCGCGCAGCCACTCGCCGCGGAGAACCGGATCCTTCGACGTCGTGACGGTCACCACCACGTCCTGCGCCGCCGGCTCCGCAGGCGACTCGGCCGGCTCGGCGCCCGTCTCCGCGCAGAACGCGGCCAGGCGCTCCTCGCTCCGGCAGTACGCGACCACACGCTCGAGACCGGGCAGAGCCGCGCTGATGCAGGCGACCTGTGAGCGGGCCTGCCAGCCGCAGCCGATCACGCCGAGCGTCGACGCGCCGTCACGGGCGAGGTGCCGCGCGGCCACGCCGCTCGCCGCTCCGGTGCGCAGCTGGCCAAGCTTGTCGGCCTCGATCACGGCCGCGAGCTCCGCCCGCTCCGTGTCGAACAGGCAGACGACGAACGGGGTTCCGCCCGGGAGCCACGCGTACGACTTCAGCCCGGCGTAGCCGAGCTCGCGGTCGACGGCGGCCATGACCGCAAACGCGCCGTCCTCGAGCGCGAACCGCCTCCGCGGCTCGATCTCCACCGAGCCGCGCGCCATCCGCTCGAAGCAGGCCTCGACGGCCGCGAGCGCGTCGTCCGGCCCGAGCAGGCCGGCGACGTCCTCCTCCGTCAGGTACAGCGTCACTTGGGGATGACGCTGACGCGGCCGTTCGGCTCGAGGATCGCCCACGCCACGTCGTCGAGGGAGGCGAGCTGCTGCTGCCGCGCCTCGCCGGCGATCTCCTCGACCGTCATCCGGTTGCGCGCGAGGTTGCGCTCGATCGGCTTCCCGTCCTGGACGACGATGACCGGCTCGCCGGCGACCGCGGGCCGGATCCACGGAAGCTTGAAATCGGCGTATGCGACGAGCACGGTCATGAGCCCGACGGTACCGCCGACGAGCACCATCCCCGTGACGGAGAAGTCGTTCTGCGTGATCCCCTGCTGGACGAGGTCGCCGATCATCACGAGCAGGATGAGGTCGAACGGCTCCATCGAAGACAGCTCGCGCCGCCCGAGCACGCGGGTGAGGAAGAAGACGAAGAGGAAGCCGAAGATCGCGCGGAAGACGAGGTCCATGGCTAGGGGAAGATCGTGATGGTGCGGTCGATGCGCGCGAGCAGCCGCTCGCCGTCGTAGAGCAGCGCATCCTGCGACCGGCGCCCGACCTCCGTCGGATTGACCTGGAAATGGAGGTAGAGGACGTGGCGCCCGTCGGCGGGGACGTGACCGAGTTGGAGGGCGACGTTGCCGTCGCGGCTCGCCTCTCCGACCGGCGCCGGCTCGACCGTGTTCAGCGTGATCCCCTCGAGCCAGCCCGGCTCGAGGACGATCGTCGCCTCCGCGAGGTCCTCCTTGGCGTCGATCGTGAACCGCGACATGAAGTAGAGGCCGGAGCGGACACGCGGCGGCGAGTAGACCTCGAACCGCGCCGCCGCCACGTCCGCGACGTCGGTGGAAGGCCGCTGGCCGAAGGCGTTCACCGCCCCGGCGAGCACGAACAGGGCGAGCAGCGCGAGCAGCACGCGCCGCGTCCAGGGGCGCTTCTCCAGCCCCTCCAAGTCGCGGTTGCGCTTCAGCGTCAGGAACTGCGGCGCGTCGGCCACGGCATCTGGTTCGCCGCGGCGGGCCGAACCTCCTACGCGGACGGACGTCGCCGGAATGCCACGGCTACACTGGGCGCTCCCCGCGCGCCCGTAGCTCAGGGGATAGAGCGCAGCCCTGCGGAGGCTGAGGTCAGAGGTTCGAATCCTCTCGGGCGCATTGCCGTGCGGCCTGCCGGAGGCGGCTCACCCGTCCTCGGACGGCCCGCGCCGCATCGGGGCGACTCGCTGGACCGCCCAGCCGGCGAAGGTGCCGACTGCGATCGCCGATACCGCCAGCGCCGGGCCGTAGGTGCCGAGGTAGTGGATCATCAGCCTGATCGGCCACTGCCCGGCGTGGTCGCCGAGTTGAGCGTCGCCGCTGCTCAGGCCGAGGAGGCTCGCGAGGCCGAACGCGCCGCTGGAGACGACGATCACCGTCGCGTAGTCCAGGTGGATCCGCGCAAGCGCAAGGGCAGTCAGCGCGGCAGCCGTGATCGTCAGGGGGAAGGTCGCGAGGAGCACCGTGAACAGGTCGAGCGTCTCGTCCGGCCCGATCGCCGTCCCGCCCAAGACCTCGGCGACCACGACCTGCGGCGAGGCGCCGAGAACGAGGACGACGGGCGCCCAGACGAAGAAGCCGATCGTGGCGACGCGGGCGACCCTCCGCGCCGTGACGCGCGCGACGAGCGGGACGCGTCGGCTCACGTGCGACGAGAGCGGCACCGGCTCCCGTCGGGGCCCCGCGGTCGGGCGACCGCACGTCAGGCAGACCCACTCCGTCGCGTCGTCGCGCACGAGCGAGCGCGCCGAGCAGGCCGGGCATACGAGGAGGCTCCACGACCGCTCGCACAGCGGGCACCGGTGCCCGGTCGGCGTGGCCGCCATCGGCTCTTGGCAGGCGGGACAGGGGATCGGCATTGGGTGTCCGCGCGCGCTGATCGACATGCGACCGGCCGACCGCGCCAACGGCCCGCACGGCGCGGAACCTCGGCCGTGCCTCGATGGTGCCACCGCATCTCGCCGGCGACAACCGCCCTGTAGGCGACGTCAGGCCGGTGCCGTGCGCGCCCGTCGACCTTCGACGGAGAGGTCGCCGCCGTCCGGTACCTCCGCCCGCACGTAAGCGAGCGCGAGCACGCGGTCGCCGTCGCGCACCGCGCTCGTGACCCTGCCGACCGCCTTCTCTCCCAGCCGCAGCTCGGCGTCGTACGCCGGCAGCTCCGTCCCCTCGAGCTCGAGCACGCGCAGGCCGCGGTTCGCGTGCCCGCGGTAGTGCAACCGCGCGATCGGCTCCTGCCCCGGGTAGCAGCCCTTCGTGAAGCTGACGTGCGTCTCGGTCAATCCCGCCTCGGCCGGAAGCACGCGCTCGTCGAGCTCGCGGCCCCAGCGCGGCGTCCGCGCGAGGATCCGCAGCCGCTCGACCTCCTCCTCGCCGAGGGTCGCCGCGCCTTCCGGCTCTGGCTCGTCGAGCACCTCGGCGGCCGGGACGCCGAGCTCGCGTGTGGGGATCCCGCGCGTGTCGTCTCCCACGAGCAGGAACGACGAGTGCTCCTCGGGCTCGACCTCGCAGCGGGCCGCGAAGCGCATTCGCACGAGCTCTCGGCGGACGGTCTCGCCCAGCTCCGGCTCCGTCAGCAGCAGGAAATCCTCGTGCCCGCGACGGAGCACGCGGAGCGGCGCGAGCAGGCGCGCCTTCGCCGTGAGCAGGAGCGCGTCGCACGCCTCGCCCGGGCCGAGCGCGGCGACGTCGTTCGACAGCATCCGCTGGAGGTAGTCCTCCGCCTGCGGACCGGCGACGCGGACGAACGCCCGCGGGCGGGGCGCGACGGCGGGGGCCGTGACGCGAGTCACGCTGGCTAGTCTAGGCACCCGATGCCCCTCTTCCGCTCGAAGGCCGAGAGCAAGGTTCGCGACGCCGGCTTCGACCCGTCGCGGCTCCCACCGGGGCAGTACCTGACGGACAAGTGGCCGGTGCTGCACGCCGGCTCGGTGCCGCGCACCGACCTCTCGACCTGGGACTTCAGGGTCTGGGGCGAGGTCGAGGAGCCCCTGACGCTGACCTGGGAGCAGTTCGACGCGCTGCCGCGGACGGAGCACGTGCAGGACATCCATTGCGTCACGCGCTGGTCCAAGTTCGACATGAGCTTCCGCGGGGTGCACTGGCGCGACCTGGAGCCGCTCGTGCGGCCGAAGCCCAGCGCGCGGTTCGCGATCGCGCACGCCGAGCAGGGCTTCACCGCCAACGTGCCGCTGGCGTCGCTCGAGGACGAGCACGCCCTGCTCGTGACGGAGGCGAACGGCGAGCCGCTCGGCGACGAGCACGGCTGGCCGCTGCGGCTCGTGATCCCCGGGAAGTACTTCTGGAAGAGCGCCAAGTGGCTGCGCGGGATCGAGTTGCGCGCCGCCGACCAGCCCGGCTTCTGGGAGCGCTACGGGTACCACAACGACGCCGATCCCTGGCGGGAGGAGCGGTACGGCTTTTAGGCACGGGGGAACCCATGGTTCCCCCGTGCCCCCTCCTTTACCGGGTCGCGTTGGTGGGGCGTCGTCTTGGCCTCTCGCGCGCGTGAAGCGCGCTTCGGCCTCCATGGCGGCGTCTC
>DATHTC010000339.1:0-7729 GCA_035463735.1 Gaiellaceae bacterium
GGAGCGCCGCGAGGCGGTGTTCGCGCTGATCGGGACGTTCGCCGAGGCGGCCACGCTCGTACGCGAGGTCGTCCCCGACCGCGACTTCGTCGTCGTCACGGGCGCGCTCGAGGGCGACTCCGAGTTCGCGCCGCACGGGCACACGCTCCGCCTCCGCGTGCGCGGCGGTCCGGCGGCGGCCTGAGGCACGCGGGTTGGAGGCACCCCGGCGGCCGGATAGAGTCGGCCCGTGGACCTGCGGGACACCCCCGAGGAGGCTGCCTTCCGCGCGGAGGTCCGCGAGTGGGTCGCGGCGAACCTCCCCGACGAGCTCCGCGGGCACCGCGGCGGCGCGCAGCGGTTCGAGGGGCCGGCGCTGCGGGAGTGGAGCCGCAAGCTGTCGGAGGCCGGGTACGTCGGCCTGACGTGGCCCGCGGAGTACGGCGGCCGCGGCGCCCCGTACGCCCACCAGGCGATCCTCTACGAGGAGATGGCCGCTGCCGAGGCGCCGCCGCACGTCGGCGTGATCGGGCTCGGGATGGCGGGGCCGACGATCATGGCCCACGGCACCGACGAGCAGAAGGCGCGCTATCTGCCGAAGATCCTCTCCGCCGAGGAGATCTGGTGCCAGGGCTTCTCGGAGCCGGGCGCGGGCTCCGACCTCGCCGCCTGCCGGACCGACGCACGCCGCGACGGCGACCGCTTCGTCGTCAACGGCCAGAAGGTCTGGTCGTCGTACGCGCACATCGCCGACTGGTGCATCCTCGTCACGCGCAGCGATCCCGAAGCGCCGCGCTACCGCAACCTCACCTACCTCCTCGTGGACATGCACGCGCCCGGCGTCGAGGTGCGGCCGCTGCGCCAGATCACGGGCGAGGCCGAGTTCAACGAGATCTTCTTCACCGATGTCGAGGTGCCGGTGGAGAACGTCGTCGGCGAGATCGGGCAGGGGTGGCAGGTGGCGATGACGACGCTGCTGCACGAGCGGGCCACGCTCGGGTTTGCGCTCACGACGGCGCTGGACGTCAACGTCCGCAAGCTGACGGCGCTCGCCCGCGCCCGCGGCGCCGACGACCCGATGGTTCGCGACCGGATCGCGCGCGAGTGGATCGACCTGCAGGCGCTCCGGTACACGAACCTGCGCGCGCTGACCTCGCTCGTCCAGACCGGCATCCCCGGCCCCGAGGGCTCCGGCGTCAAGCTCGCGTGGTCGGAGCAGAACCAGCGGCTGACGAAGCTCGCGCTCGAGCTGCTCGGCTCCGAGTCGCAGGTGCTCGATGCCGAGGCGGGGTACTGGCAGCACCAGCAGCTGCGCAGCCGGGGCAACACGATCGAGGCCGGCACCTCCGAGATCCTCCGCAACATCATCGCCGAGCGCGTGCTCGGCCTCCCGCGTAGCCGCTAGGAGGGAGCGCCCGATGGACTTCTCGTTCACGCCCGAGCAGGAGCAGCTCCGCCGCGAGGCCCGGGCGTTCCTCGCCGGCAACCCCGAGCCGACCTGGGAACAGCTCGTCGAGCTCGGCTGGGTCGGTGTCTCCGTCCCGGAGGAACACGGCGGGCTCGGGCTCGGCTTCCTCGAGGAGGCCGTGTTGCTAGAGGAGACCGCGCGCGCGTTGATGCCGGGGCCCTGGTTCGCGACGACGGTGCTCGCGCAGCCGGCGCTCGCACCTGAGCAGCTCGCGCGCGTCGCGGCCGGGGAGGAGCGCTGGTCGGCCGAGGTCGACGGGCTCGTCCCGAGCCTGGGCGAGGTCGACCTGGTGCTGACCGCCGACGGCGCCGTGCCCGCCGAGGGCGAGTCTCTCCGCACCATGGACGAGACGCGGCCGCTCGGCCGTCTGGCCTCCGGCGGCGGCTCCGCGCCCGTCGACCGCGGCCGCCTCGCCGCCGCGTGCGCGCTCGAGGCCGTCGGCGTCGCCGGCCGCGCGCTCGAGCTCGGTGTCGAGCACGCGAAGACGCGCGAGCAGTTCGGCCGCCCGATCGGCGTCTTCCAGGCCGTCTCGCACGCGCTCGCCAGCACCTTCGTCGAGACGGAGCTCGCCCGCTCGCTCGCGTACTGGGCCGCCTGGTGCGTGGCAGAGGACGACCCGCAGGCGGCGCTCGCCGCCGCG
This sequence comes from Gaiellaceae bacterium, assembly GCA_035463735.1. Lineage (GTDB taxonomy): Bacteria > Actinomycetota > Thermoleophilia > Gaiellales > Gaiellaceae > DATHTC01. The sequence continues at coordinate 2,088 of DATHTC010000339.1, forward strand.
GCTGCGAAGGCGAAGGCCACGGAGGCCGCGGTGGTCGCGTGCGAGCGCTCGATCCAGGTGCTCGGCGGCACCGGGTTCACGTGGGAGCACGTGCTCCACCGGCTCTACAAGCGAGCCCAGTGGCTCGAGAGCTTCGGCGGCTATCCGTCGGCCCACCGTGCCGCGGTCGCCGCCGCGATCCTGGACGGCGTCACGGAGAAGGAGAGGGATGGGCTACAGCGCATCGTCGCTTGACGAGCTCGGCGACGGCTACGGCTTCCGCAAGGTGCGGGCGCCGCTCGGCGTCACCGCGTTCGGCGTCAACTTCCTGGTCTACCCGCCGGGCTACGACGGCATCGGCCACTACCACGACACCCAGGACGAGCTCTACCTCGTCCACCGCGGGCGCGCTCGGTTCGACGTCGACGGGGACACGTTCGAGCTCGGCGAGGGCGGCGTCGTCCACGTCGAGTCGACCACCGTCAGACGCGTCTCGAACGCGGGCGACGGCGATCTCGTGCTGCTGATCGTCGGCGGGAAGGACGGCTACGTGCAGCGCGACGGGCACGTGCTCACCGAGGAGGACGCCGAGCGGCGGCGTGCGATCAGCGAGGGGAGGATGCAGGGGTGAACGGCCTGATCATGGACTACGACCTGAACGTCAACTCGATCCTGCGCCGCGGGGAGCAGCTCTTCGGGCGCAAGGAGATCGTCACGCGGCTGCCCGACAAGAGCTTCCACCGCTACACGTATGCGGACTTCGCCGGCCGGGCGAAGCGGCTCGCGTCGGCGTTCCGCAACGCGGGGCTGTCGGACGGCGCACGGATCGCGACCCTGTGCTGGAACCACTACCAGCACCTGGAGATCTACTTCGGCGGGCCGATCTCGGGCAACGTCGTCCACACCCTGAACCTCCGCCTCTCGCCTGCGGACCTCACGTACATCGCCAACCACGCCGGCGACCGCGCGCTCGTCGTCGACCAGTCGCTGCTGCCCCTCTACGACGCGATCAAGGGCGGCGTCTCGTTCGAGCACGTGATCGTGATCGGCGAGCCGCGCGAGGGCGAGGTCTCGTACGAGGACTTCCTCGCGAGCGGCGACGACGGGTGGGAGCCGCCGGACGTCGACGAGCGCGCAGCCGCGGTCATGTGCTACACGAGCGGCACGACGGGCCAGCCGAAGGGCGTCCTCTACTCGCACCGCGCGCTCGCGATCCACTCGCTCGCCTGCACCCAGGCGGGGACGCTCGGGATCAGCGAGTCCGACACCTGCCTGCCGGTCGTGCCGATGTTCCACGCGAACGCGTGGGGGTTCCCGTTCCACAACACGCTCGTGGGTGCCAAGCAGGTGTTCCCGGGGCCGTTCCTCGACCCGGAGAGCCTGCTCGACGCGTTCCAGGGGGAGCGCGTGACGATCACGGCCGGCGTGCCGACGATCTGGCTCGGGATCCTGGGCATGCTCGACGCGAAGCCGGACGGGTGGGACCTGTCCTCGCTGCGCGGGATGATCGTCGGCGGCTCCGCGGCGCCCCGCTCGATGATCGAGGGCTTCGAGCGCCGGCACGGGCTGAAGGTCATCCACGCCTGGGGGATGACGGAGATGTCGCCGCTCGGGACGGTCGCCGAGCTCACCGCCGACTTGCAGGCGGCGGACGAGGACACGCGGTTCGCGTACCGCGCGAAGCAGGGGATCCCGGCGCCGTTCGTCGAGATCCGGGCGCGCGGCGTCGACGGGCTCGTGCCGTGGGACGGGCAGACGATGGGCGAGCTCGAGGTGCGCGGCGTGTGGATCGCGTCCGGCTACTACGAGGACGACTCGCAGGCCGACCGCTGGACGGACGACGGCTGGTTCAAGACCGGCGACATCGTCACGATCGACGAGCGCGGCTTCATCGAGATCCAGGACCGCTCGAAGGACGTGATCAAGTCCGGCGGGGAGTGGATCTCGTCCGTGCTGATGGAGAACGCGCTCATGGGCCACCCCGCCGTGGCCGAGGCGGCCGTGATCGCCGTCCCCGACCCGAAGTGGCAAGAGCGGCCGCTCGCGGTGCTCGTCTACCGCGAGGGGCAGTCGGCCTCGCCCGAGGAGCTGCGCGAGCACCTGTCGGCCGCGGGGTTCGCCAAGTGGCAGCTCCCGGATCGCTTCGAGGCCGTGGAGGAGATCCCGAAGACCGCGGTCGGCAAGTTCCGCAAGACCGCGCTGCGCGACCAGTTCGCGCAGCAGGCCGTCGAGGCTTGAGGCTCGACGGGAGGACGTTCGTGGTGACGGGCGGCCGCTCCGGGCTCGGGGCGGCCGCCGTCGCGACGCTGGAGGAGGCGGGCGCGGGCGCGATCGTGGCCGACCTGCCCGAGTGCGACGTGACCGACGAGGCGGCCGTCGAGCACCTCGTGGCTCAGAGCCACAAGGTCGACGGCGTGATCTGCTGCGCCGGCATCGGCGGCTCGGCGCGCCTGCTCGACTTCGAGGCGGAGCAGTTTCGCCGCATCGTCGACGTGAACCTCGTCGGCACCTTCCTCGCGGTGAAGCACGCCGCGAGACGGATGGCCGAGAACGAGCCCGACGCCGAGGGTGGGCGCGGCGTCGTCGTGATGACGGCCTCGAACGCCGCCTTCGACGGGCAGATCGGGCAGATCGCGTACTCGGCCTCGAAGGGCGGCGTCGTCGGGATGACGCTGCCGCTCGCGCGCGACCTCGCCCGCCACGGGATCCGCGTCGTCACGATCGCCCCGGGCCCGCACGACACGCCGATGCTCTCGCGGCTGCGGGACGACATCCGCGCCTCGCTGGAGGCGCAGGTGCCGTTCCCCAAGCGCCTGGGGCGGGCGGAGGACTTCGCGGCGCTCGTGCGCCACGTGATCGAGAACGACTACCTGAACGGCGAGGTGATCCGCCTCGACGGGGCCCTGCGCATGGGGCCGCGCTGACACCGACCGGGAGGAACATGGGCGAGTACGTCTCCACGGAAACGGACGGCCGCGTCGCGGTCGTCACCATCGACAACCCGCCGGTGAACGCGCTCAAGGCGGCGCTGCTCGACGAGCTCGAGGCGGAGCTGCTGCGGCTCGATGCCGACGACGGCGTGGGCGCGATCGTCGTCCGCGGCGCGGGCGAGCGCGCGTTCGTGGCGGGCGCCGACATCAAGGAGTTCCCGTCGCTCCGCGAGGCGCCTCCCCAGGAGGGCGGCTCCGCGCGCGGGATCCAGAAGCTCGGCTTCGCGATCGAGCGAATGCGGACGCCGACGATCGCGCAGATCCACGGGTTCTGCCTCGGCGGGGGCCTCGAGCTCGCGATGGCGTGCGACATCCGCGTCGCGGCCGAGGACGCGCAGCTGGGCCAGCCCGAGATCAAGCTCGGCCTCATCCCGGGCGGCGGGGGCACGCAGCGGCTCCCGCGCCTCGCGGGCTCCGGGCGCGCGATGCTGCTGAACCTCACAGGCGACCCGATCCCGGGCTCGCTCGCCGAGCGCTGGGGGATCGTCGACCGCGCGGTTCCCGTCGCCGAGCTCGAGCGCACGGCGACGGAGCTGGCGCGCACGATCGCCGCCCGGTCGCCGGTGGCCGTCGGCGTGCTGAAGGAGCTGGCCTCCGAGACGCGCGACCTCGAGCTCGCCCACGGGCTGGCGAAGGAGGCCGAGGGCTTCCGCCGCTGCCTCGCGAGCGAGGACGGCCTCGAGGGCGTCACGGCGTTCATCGAGAAGCGCGAGCCGCGCTTCACGGGGCGTTAGGTGCGCGCGGTCGTCCTCCGCGAGACGGGCGACGCCGACCGGCTTCGCGTCGAGGACGTGCCGGAGCCGGAGGGGGAGACGATCGCCGTGCGCGCGGCCGGGATCAACTTCCTCGACGTGCTCGTGCGGCAGGGCCGCTATCCGCAGCCGCCGCCGCTCCCCGCGATCCCGGGTACCGAGGTCGCCGGCGACCGGGACGGCGAGCGCGTGGTCGCGCTCCTCCGCCACAGCGGCGGCGGCTACGCGGAACGCGCGGAGGTCGATCCCGCCTGGGTGTTCCCGCTGCCGCCGCGGGCGACGTACGAGGAGGGCGCGGCGTTCCTGATGACGTTCCTCACGGCGTGGATCCCGCTCCACCACGTCGGGGTGCCCGCGGGCGCGACCGTCCTCGTCCATGCCGGGGCGGGCGGCGTGGGTACCGCCGCGATCCAGGTCGCCCGGCATCTCGGGGCGCACGTCGTCGCGACCGCGTCGACCGAGGAGAAGCGCGCGGTGGCGCGGGAGCTGGGGGCCGCCGAGACGTACGGGTACGACGAGTTCGCCGACGCGGTGCGGGCCGACGTCGTGCTCGACCCGGTCGGCGGTGACGTCTGGGAGCGCAGCATCCCGACGCTCACGCCGCTCGGGACGGCGATCGCGGTCGGGTACGCGGGCGGTCCGTGGAAGCCCCTCGACACGCAGCTCCTCGTGGGCCGCAACGTCGGCGTGTTCGGCTTCTACCTCGGCCGCCTGATGCGGCTCGCGCCCGGGCGCGTGCACGAGGCCGCGAACGAGCTGCTGGAGCTGTGGCGCGCCGGAGAGCTGCGGCCGCACGTGGGGGCGACGTTCCCGCTCGAGCGAGCCGCCGAGGCGCACCGGCTGATCGAGGAGCGCCGCCACACCGGCAAGGTCGTGCTTGTTCCGTAGCGCCCTCGTCACCGGCGGCCGCTCGGGGATCGGGGCCGCGATCGTCGAGCGGCTGCAGGCCGAGGGCGTCGACGAGGTGCACGTGCTCGACCTCGCCGACGGCTTCGACGTGGCCGACCCCGCCGCGTGGGACGAGGTGCCGCCCGTGGAGCTCGCGTGCCTCAACGCAGGCGTGATCTCGAGGACCGGCGACGTCGCGGAGCTGCCGGTCGAGGAGTACCGCCGCGTGCTCGCCGCGAACGTGGACGGCGTGGTGCTGGGGACGCGCGCGGTGGCACGCACCATGGGCGCTGGGAACGCGATCGTCGCGACGGCGTCGCTCGCGGGGCTCGTCGCCGTGCCCGGCGATCCCGTCTACTCGCTGACGAAGCACGCGGTCCTCGGGTGGGTGCGCTCGGTGGCGGCGCAGCTCGAGCCGCGCGGGATCCGCGTCAACGCCGTCTGCCACGGCCTCGTCGACACGCCGATGACCGCGGCCGTCCGCGACCAGCTCGACGAGAAGGGATTGCCGCTGATCCCGCCGGCCGCCGTCGCCGACGCGGTGCTGCTGGCGGCGACCGACGAGCTGACGGGGCAGGCGTGGGTCGTCCAGCCCGGGCGGGAGCCGCTCCGCTTCCGCTTCCCTGGCGTGCCGGGGCCGCGCGGGGCGGGAGAAGGCGTGGTGCCCCAGCTCTGAGCCGCGGGAATGGCCGCGGGCTGCGCTCGTTGCAACGAGCGTGAGGATCGGGATCGTCGGCAGCGGGATGATCGGCTCCACGACCGCCCGCCTGTTCGTCGCCGCCGGTCACCAGGTCACGATCGCGAACTCCCGCGGCCCCGGGTCGCTCGCAGGGCTCGTCGCCGAGCTCGGGCCGAGCGCCCGCGCCGCGACGGTGGAGGACTCGGTGGCCGCCGCCGACGTCGTCCTCCTCGCGCTCCCGTGGGTCCGTCACGAGAGCCTCCCCGACGGCGACCTGTTCGCGGACAAGGTCGTGGTCGACGCGACGAACGCCTTCGGGCCGGGCGGCGTGGTGGACGTGGAGCCGAGCACGTC
>DATHTC010000340.1:0-22317 GCA_035463735.1 Gaiellaceae bacterium
CGACGAGCCACGCCTGAGCGGGTAGCCAGCGCAGGGGAACCCGTGGTTCCCGCGCGAGCCCCTCCTTCGCTACCCGGCCGCGTCGGCGACGAGCTGCGCCACTTCCGTCGGCGACGTCCCGACCGCGACTCCCGCCGCCTCCAACGCCTCCTTCTTGGCCTGCGCGGTGCCCGAGGAGCCGGAGATGATCGCGCCGGCGTGGCCCATCGTCTTCCCAGGCGGCGCGGTGAAGCCGGCGATGTAGGCGAAGACGGGCTTCGACATCGACGAGGAGATGTACTCCGCCGCCTTCTCCTCCTCGTCGCCGCCGATCTCGCCGACCAGCACCACCGAGGTCGTCTCGGCGTCGTCCTCGAACCGCTGGAGGACGTCGATGAACGACGAGCCGACGACGGGGTCGCCGCCGATGCCGACGATCGTCGAGTTGCCGAGCCCCCGCTGCGCCACCTCGTACCCGATCTGGTACGTGAGCGTGCCCGAGCGCGAGACGAGGCCGATCGAGCCCTCGGCGAACACCTCCGCGGGGATGATCCCCACGTTCGCCTTCCCCGGCGAGAGCACGCCGGGGCAGTTGGGGCCGACGAGCGTCACGCCCTTCGGCCTGACGTAGGTGTAGACGCGGAGCATCTCGTGTGCCGGGATGTGCTCGGTGATGCAGACCACGGTCCCGATCCCGGCGTCGACCGCCTCGTAGATCGCGTCCGCGGCGAAGCGCGCGGGGACGAAGATCAACGACGTGTTCGCCCCCTCCTCCTCGACGGCCTGGGCGACCGTGTCGAACACGGGGATGCCCTCGACGTCCTGGCCTCCCTTCCCCGGTGTCACGCCCGCGACGACGTCCGTGCCGTAGCGCTTGTTGCGCGTCCCGTGGAAGCTGCCCTCGGAGCCCGTCAGTCCCTGCACCACGAGCCGCGTGTCGGCGTCGACGATGATCGCCATCAGCGCGTCCGGGCCTTCACGAGCAGCTTGCGGTCGACGTACTGGCCGTCCTCGAGATAGGGCGCGAGCAGGCGCAGCACCTCGGCGGCGTCGTCCGGCGGCGTCTCGGTGCGCGCGAGCCAGTCGGCCGCGGGGCGGCGCTTCCGGTGGACGACCGACTCCTCCACCTCGAGCCCTGCAGCGGCAAGCATCGCGCGCCACTCCTCCTCCGTGTAGGAACGGACGTGCGACGGGTCGCGGAGCCGCTCCGCGCGCTCGACGTCCTCGGACGTGAACAACGTGTCCTCGATCAGCACGAGCCGCTTCGCCACGCGCGCCATCTCCTCCACCGCCGCGTGCACGTCCTCGAAGTGATGCGGCGCGATCCTGCACGTGACGACGTCGAAGCTCGCGTCCGCGAACGGGATGTCCTCGGCGCGCGCGAGCACGTCGGCGCGCATGCCCGGCGCGGGGTCGAGCGTCGTCACCTGCAGGCCCGCCTCGCGCAGCGCACGCGCCGTGTGCCCGCCGCCGGTGGCGACGTCGAGCGCGGTGACGCAGCCGGCCGCCCACGAGACGAGCAGGTCGAGGTCCTCCCCCTCCGCCTGGTCGGCCGCTCCCCGGTAGGCATCGGCCCGCCCGCTCCACAGATCCGTCACGCTGCTGCCCCAGCCAGCTCGACCGCGCGGCGCGCGCCGTCGAGCATCGTCGCCTCCGGGTGGATGTCGTCCTTGCCCGCGTCGGCGAGGATCTGCCGGCCCTCCTCCGCGTTCGTGCCGTCGAGCCGGACGACGATCGGGTAGCCGGACATGTCGAGCTGGTCGAGCGCGGCGAGGATGCCCCGCGCGACCTCGTCGCAGCGCGTGATCCCGCCGAAGATGTTGAAGAAGATCGACCGCACCTGCGGGTCGCGCGTGATCACCTCGAGCGCGTCCACCACGCCCTGCGCGTCGCCGCCGCCGCCGAGGTCGCAGAAGTTCGCCGGCCGGCCGCCGACGAAGGTGACGACGTCGACGGTCGACATGGAGAGGCCGGCGCCGTTCCCGAGCACGCCGACGTCGCCGTCGAGCTTCACGTACGTGACACCCTTCTCGCGCGCGAACCGCTCCTCCGCGGGCACCGCCTCCGGGTCGCGCATCGCGGCGATGTCGGGGTGACGTGGGAGCGCGGCGTCGTCGACCGTGAACTTCGAGTCCAGGGCGCGCACCTCTCCCTCCGGCGTGACGATCAGGGGGTTGATCTCGCACAGCATCGCGTCGGCGCCGACGAACGCGGCGTACAGCTGCTCGACGATCGCGGCGATCTGCCGCTGCTCGCCGGGATCGTCGACGCCCGCGCCGTAGACGAGGCGGCGCGCGACCCAGGGCTGGAAGCCCTGCAGCGGGTCGACGTGCAGGCGCACGAGTGCTTCCGGGCTCTCCTCCGCGACCTGCTCGATCTCGACGCCGCCCTGTGTCGTGAACATGTACAGGGGACGCTTCGCGCCGCGGTCGAAGGTGATCGAGAGGTAGTACTCCTTGGCGATCTCCGAGGCGCGCTCGATCCAGAGGCGCCGCACGACGTGGCCGCGGATGTCCATCCCGAGGATCCCCTCCGCCTTCGCCCGGGCGTCGTTCGCGTCGTCGGCGAGCTTGATCCCGCCGGCCTTGCCGCGCCCGCCGGTCAGCACCTGGGCCTTGACGACCACGGGGCCGCCGAGCGCGTTCGCCGCCTCCCAGGCCTCGTCCGGGGTGGTTGCGAGGCGACCCTCCGAGACCGGGATCCCGAACCGCTTGAAGAGCTCCTTGCCCTGGTACTCGTAGAGGTCCATCGGCCGGGGCGGGACTCTACCCTCGCGCCTCCGCGAGCAGCCCGCAGAAGCGTCCCGCGCCCACGTTGCCGCCGGAGAGGACGACCCCGACGCGTCGTCCGCACGCGTCGACCCGCCGCGCGAGCAGCGCCGCGACGCCCGCGGCGCCGCTCGGCTCGACGACGAGCTTCAGCCGCTCGAACAGCAGCCGCATTGCCGTCACCAGCTCGTCGTCCCGAACCGTGACGACGCGCGCGACCCGCTCGCGGATGATCGCGAACGGCAGCTCTCCGGGCGACGTCGTCTGCAGCCCGTCGGCGATCGTCCGCGGGACGGGGATCGTCACGCGCTCGAGCGCCTCCAGCGACCGGCGCACGTCGTCGCCGGCCTCCGGCTCGACGCCGACCAGCTCCAGGCCGGGCGCGGCGAGCGCGCACCCGGAGATGAGCCCGCCGCCCCCCACCGGCATGACGAGCAGGTCGAGGTCCGGTACCTCCTCCAGGAGCTCGAGCGCGACCGTGCCCTGCCCCGCGATCACGGCCGGGTGGTCGTAGGGCGGGACGAGCGTCAGCCCGCGCTCGTCCGCGAGGGCGCGGCCGAGCTCCTCGCGGTCCTCGCGGTAGCGGTCGTAGACGACGACCTCGGCGCCGTAGCCGCGCGTGGCCTCGACCTTCGTCGGCGGCGCGTCCCCGGGCATGAGGATCACGGCCGGCACCCGCAGGAGCGAGGCGGCGAGGGCGACCGCCTGCGCGTGGTTGCCGGACGAGTACGCGGCGACGCCACGGGCGCGCTCCTCCTCCGGGAGCGACGCGATCGCGTTGTAGGCGCCGCGGAACTTGAACGCCCCGCTGCGCTGGAGACTCTCCGCCTTGAGGAACACGTGCGCGCCGACGAGGCCGTCGAGGGTGCGCGACGTGAAGACGGCGGTGCGGTGGGCGACGCCGTCGAGCCGGGCCGCGGCGGCCTGGACGTCGGCGAGCTCGATCACGCGTCGGCGAGCGAGGCCAGGTCCGGGTCCCGCTCCGCCGACGACCGCAGCCCCGGGTCGAGCTCGAGCGCGCGCTCGAGGTGTGCGGCCGCCTGGTTCGTCTGCCCGGAGAGGGCCTCGAAGCAGGCGAGGTCGTAGAGGACGACCGCGTCCTCGCCGAGCGAGTCCAGGCTCTCGCGGAGGATCGCGGCGCCGAGCTCGTACTCCCCGGGGCGGTGGTGGACGGCCGCCCGCTCGAGCGCGTCCCACCGCTGCTGGATGCCGTACAGGCGCCGCAGCTCGACGATCGGCTGCTCGTGGTCGTCCACGCGGAGGTCGACCACGCGGTCGAGCCCCTCGCGGCGCTCGGCGGCCGCACCCTCGCGCTCGACGACGAGCGCCGCGGACTGCTGGCCGCGCGCGTCGCCGCCGGCCGCCTGCGCCGCCTCGAGCGCGGCGACGAGCCGGTGCGCGAGCGGCATCCCGGCCGTGTCGACGAACGCCGCCTCCATCGCGGCGACGACGTCCTCCGACGCGAGGATGTTCCCCTGGACGGCGTACCCAGGCCCCGTGCGGTGCCCGGCCCAGGACAGGCATCCCGACCCGGTGTGCGCCGCCGAGCGCCCGCCGGCCGTGACCACGCCGAGCTGCCGCGTCTCCCGCTCCTCGTCCGCGGCGAGCACGCGCCCGAGCGCCTCCTCCGGGGACGCTCCGGCGGCGAGCGCCTCGAGCGCCTGCGGCCCGTAGGCGGCGACCCCGGCTGCCTGGCTCGCGACGGCGCCGACGCCCGCGCGCGCCCACGGCACCACGGTGCCGACGGCGAAGTACCGCGACTGGACGGCGCACCCGACCTCGCGCGCGTGCGGGTCGGCGGCCACGATCGAGAACGTCCCCTTAATCGCGCCGCGCACGCGGGCGATCGTACTCGCGCGTCGCCGCGCGCCCGCCGGATGCCGTTCGAAACCGGACAAGTAACAGACTGTTGCTTTCCCGGTTGCGAGTCGGCATCGCGCTCCCGCGTGCGGAGGAAGCCGGGTGGAGCCGCGCCACACCAGTCGTCGAACCCGAGTCGAAAGCCGACAAGTAACAGACTGTCACTTGTCCAGTTCAGGGTCGCATTCGCCGGCGCGGCCCCAGCCCGGCCGCTCAGCTAGCCTCGCCCTCCGTGGACGCAATCGTGGTCGACGGGCTCGAGAAGCGCTACGGCCACGTCCACGCGCTCGCGGGCGTCTCCTTCCGGGTGCGTGAGGGCGAGGTGTTCGGCCTGCTGGGGCCGAACGGCGCCGGAAAGTCGACGACGACGCGGATCCTCGTCACGCTGACGAAGCCGGACGCGGGCCGCGCCGCGGTCGCCGGCCACGACGTCGTGCGCGAGGCGGGCCGCGTCCGCCGCTCGATCGGGTACGTGCCGCAGGCCTCCGGCGTCGACCCGGAAGGGACGGGGCGAGAGAACCTGACGCTGCAGGGGCGCGTCCAGGGGCTCGGCGGGACGGAGCTGCGCGTGCGGGTGGACGAGCTCCTCGCGCTGTTCACGCTCGCCGACGCCGCCGACCGCGTCGTGCGCGGCTACTCGGGCGGGATGAAGCGGCGCCTCGACGTCGCGCTCGGCCTCGTCCACCGGCCGACGGTGCTCTTCCTCGACGAGCCGACCACGGGGCTGGACCCGGAGGCGCGCGCGGCGATGTGGGGCGAGCTCGAGCGGCTCGCGCAGCGCGAGCGGCTGACGATCCTGCTCACGACGCACTACCTGGAGGAGGCCGACCGTCTCGCCGACCGGCTCGCGATCGTCTCGCGCGGCCGGATCGTGTCGGAGGGCACCCCCGAGGAGCTGAAGCGCGAGCTGCGCGGCGACGCCGTCCACGTCGAGCTCGAGGACGGGCGCGGCGACGACGCGCTCCGCGTCGTGGGCGCCCTCGCGAACGTCCACGAGGCGCAGCTCGACGGGCGCGACCTGCGGGCGCGCGTCGACCACGGCGGCCGGGCGGTGCCGGGGATCCTGTCGGCGCTCGAGGCGCAGGGGATCGCCGTCGCCTCCGTGACGCTCTCGCGCCCGTCGCTCGACGACGTCTACCTCCACCACACCGGCCGCGACTTCCGCGCCGACGACGCCGAGGGCGGCGGCGCGTGATCCGCGCGTTCCTCGGGCGTCGCTCGCGACGCGCGGCCGGAGGCCACAGTACGCGAGGTACGAGGCCGGAGAGCCTCGTGGCGCGAGCGACGTCAGGCGTCGGCGGAGCCGGGCTCCGCCCGGCGGGAGCCGGCGCCGGCGAGGGGCGCGCGTGACCGAGACGCTGACGCAGAGCTGGTACATGGTCGGCCGCCAGACACGGAATCTGATGCGCGAGCCGATCTGGATCGCGATGATGCTCGTGCAGCCGATGTTCTGGCTGCTCCTCTACAGCCAGCTGTTCCGCCGGATCGTCGACCTGCCCGGCTTCGAGACGGAGTCGTACATCGACTTCCTCGCCCCGGCGGTCGTGGTCATGACCGCGTTCTTCCAGGGCACCTGGAGCGGCATGGGGATGATCCAGGACCTCGACCGCGGTGTGATCGAGCGCTTCCTCGCGACCCCGGCCCGCCGAGCCTCGCTCGTGCTGTCGCAGGTGATCCGCTCGGGGATCACGAGCCTGATCCAGGGGCTGATCATCCTGCTCGTCTCGCTCCCGCTCGGCGCGACGAACGGCGGTCCCCGCGGCTGGCTCGTGATCATGCTCGCCGGCGGGCTCATCTCGGCCGGCTTCGCGGGGATCTCCCAGGGGCTCGCGCTGCTGACGCGCAGGGAGGCGTCGATGATCGCGGTCGCCAACTTCATCGGCCTGCCGCTGATGTTCTTCTCGTCGATGCTGATCGCGCGCAACCTGATTCCCGGCTGGATGCGCGACGCGTCGACGCTCAACCCGGTCGAGTGGGCGGTGATCGCTGCGCGCGAGCCGGTGCTCCCGAGCACCGACTGGGGATCGGTCGGGCTCTACCTCGCGCTGCTCGTCGCGTTCGCGGCGGCGACGACCGCGTTCGCGACGTGGGCGTTCAGGGCATACCAGCGCACCCTGTAGCCTCAGGGCCCCCGACCGCAGGAGGAGCGATGGACGACCAGCGCACCACCCTGTCCGACGAGGAGATCGAGACCACCGCCCCGGGCACGGCGACGGCCGCGACGCCGATGCCGCCCGCGGACGCCGACGACACGGACGCCGACGCTGACGACTCCGACGCGGACGCGGACGCGGACGACCCCAGCTGACCCGGCGGCGCTCCTCCGCGCGATCGAGCCGGTCGGCGCGGAGGAGTTCCTCGGCCGATACTGGGAGCGCGCACCGCTCCACGTCGCGCGGAGCGAGCCGGGGCGGTTCGACGACCTGCTGTCCGCCGACGAGGCGGTGCGCGCGATGGAGGAGCCGGGGCTCCGCTACCCGGGCTTCCGCCTCGTCCAGGCGGACGCGAAGCACGATCCGCGCGCGTACACGACCGACCTCCCCTGGCGTCCGACCGCATTCACCGGCACCGCGGAGCCCGCGCACGTCGTGCCGGCGTTCGCCGCCGGCGCGACGCTCGTGCTCCAGGGACTCCACCTCCACCGCGCCGCCACGGCGGCCTACTGCCGCCGCCTCGAGGCGTTCCTCGGGCATCCCGCCCAGCTGAACGCGTACTTCACGCCGCGCCGCTCGCAGGGGCTCCCCGTGCACCACGACACGCACGACGTCTTCGTGCTCCAGGTCGCGGGGAGCAAGCGTTGGCTCGTGTACGAGCCCGTCTGGGAGCTGCCGCTGAAGCACCAGCGCTACGAGGCGGCGATGGGCGAGCCGGGCGAGACGGTGCTCGACGTCGTGCTCGACGCCGGCGACACCCTCTACCTCCCGCGCGGGTGGATGCACGAGGCGCTGACCTCGGACGAGGACTCGCTCCACCTCACCGTCGGCGTGAACGTCGCCACGTGGACGGACGCCCTCAGGGCGGCGGCAGCGCGGTGCGAGACCGACGTCGCCTTCCGTCGCGGCCTTCCGCCGGACGGCGACGGCGGCGGCGAGGTGCTCGAGCGGCTCGGGCGCGAGCTCGACCCTGAGGCCGTCGCCGCTGCGCGGCGGCGCGCCTTCGTTCAGAGCCGCCGGCCGATTCTCTCCGGCCAGCTCGCGCAGCTGCGTCGCCTGGACGCGATCGGGCCACAGACAACGGTCGAGCGACGCGACACGGTGATCGCCGAGCTCGCGGACGACGTCCTGCTCTTCGAGGGGAAGGAGCTCCGCTTCCCTGCGCACGCGCTCGATGAGGTCGCCGCGCTGGTTGAGGCGGACGGGCCCGTCCGCCTGGCCCACCTCCCGGGGAGGCTGGACGACCCCGGCCGCGTCGTGCTCGCCCGGCGCCTCGTGCGCGAAGGCTTCCTCGTCGCGCGCTAGAGCGGCTCGACCACGAAGCGGCGCGGCTCGCGCTCTTCGGCGGCGCGGCAGGTGAGGAACGCGGGAGCGTCGTGCTCGCGCGTGACGCGCACGCGGTGGCGCTCGCCGGAGACCTCCGCGAGCAGCTCGACCTCCCAGACGCCGTCGCCGACCCGCGCCTGCTCCACCAGCCGGAGGTCCCACAGGCCGGTCAGCCCCGTGCGCTCCCGCACCGCCGCCTCCGCCGCCTGCACCGGGAACGGGTACGCGCAGCGGCCGCGGAAGCACCCGCGGTCGATGCGTGCGTCGAGATAGGACTCCACCACGCGTGGGGCCTCCTCTCGGCCCACCCGCCCGAAGAAGAGCCCCTCCGGGAAGCAGACGAGGTTCCCGGCGAAGCGGTCGCCGCCGACGTGCGTCGCCTGCCAGACCCAGCCGTCCGGCACGACGCCTCCAAGCGCGCGGCACAGCTCCTGCCCGTAGCGGGCGCAGCAGCGGTCCCGCACGCCGTGCGTGCAGACGAGCAGCAGCGGGTGCGCGAGCGGCTCCCCCGGTCCGTCGCCGGTAGCGAGCATCGCGCGCAGGTCGAGGTCGCGGAGGTCGCCGTGCGTCTCGAGCTCGAGCGTCCGGAACCGCACGCCGCGCTCCGGCGCCGTCCCGTAGAAGACGCGCACGCGGTCGCGCCGGCCGCCGCGGCGTGGCTTGACAAGGCACAGGCGCGCATCCCGGAGTCCGCGCAGCTGCGCCGCGATCCTGTCACCGAGGCCGCCCGCGAACACGGCCGCGTCGAGCGCCTCGTACGGCCAGGCGCCGCCGTACTCGACGAGCAGCCAGCGCGTGATGCGGCTCGCCGTCCCCGCGAGCGGCTCTCTCCGTGCGCGCGACTCGTCGGCGCAGAGCGGCCGCGCCGTGTCCAGCACGCGCTCGCTCACGCCGGCACCGCGATGCGGTCGCGCAGCAGCCGCTCGAGCGCGTGGTCGAAGCCGAGGGCCTGCTTCAGCTCGGCGTACTCACGGGCGAGGCGCGTCGTGTCCCGCCCGGGCCGGCGGGTGGCGCGGATGAGGACGTTCTTCGGCGTGTGCTCGAGCTCGACGAACTCGACGAGCTGGACGTCGTAGCCGACGAGGCCGAGCAGCTGCGCACGGGCTGCGTCCGTCACCTCGGCGGCGAACCGCTCGCGCAGGACCCCGTGGCGCAGGAGCGGCGCGAGGGTCTCGTTGTCGAGTTGCGGCAGCAGCTCGTGCTGGCAGCACGGCACCGCGAGGATCACCTCCGCTTCCCACTCGACCGCGCGCGCGAGCGCGGCGTCGGTGGCGGTGTCGCACGCGTGCAGGCTGACGACGAGGTCGGCGCCGGGTGCGTCGAACGACGCGATGTCGCCGACGTCGAAGCGCAGCCCAACGGCGCCGAGCCGCGCGGCGAGCGCGGAGCACTCCGCGACGACGTCCGCCTTCAGGTCGAGGCCGAGGAGCTCGACGTCGCGGCCGTGCCGCGCCGTGAGCTGGTGGTGGAGCGCGAACGTCAGGTACGAGCGGCCGCTGCCGAAATCGACGACCCGGAGCGGCCCGTCCTGCGGCAGCGCCGGGAGAACGTCCTCCACGAGCTCGAGGAAGCGGTTGACCTGGCGGAACTTGTCGCGGCGGGCGGCGCGCACGGCCCCGGCCGGGGTCATCACCCCGAGCTCGACGAGGAACGGCACCGGCGTGCCCTCGGGGAGCAGGTACCGCCGGCGGCGGTCGTGCGCGAGGTCGGCCCCGGGACGCGTCGCCGGGCGCTCGAGCACCTTGGCGGTGCGGCCGCCGGCCAGCACCTGGAGGTCGCGGTCGGGCCCGTGGAGGAGGCCCTGCCGGTACTCGGGGCCGAGCAGGGCGAGGAGCCGGCGCGACGTGTCGGCGGCGTCGAGGTTCTCGTCGGTGGTGCGCGTCGGGAAGTGGCTCGTCCACTGGTAGCGCCGCTCGCCGCCGACGATGACCGGCCTGACCGTCAGCTTCCGCGCCGCGTCCGGCCCACGGCGTCTCGGCCCGCTCAGCGTGGCACCGGTGAGCGCGCCGGCGCCGACGAGGCCGACGACCGCCTCCTCGAGCGTCACTCGTCCACCACCACGCACAGCACCTGGCCCGTTGCGACCGTCTGCCCGGGCGCGACCGAGAGCTCGCGGACGACGCCGTCACGGTGCGCGTGCACCTCGTTCTCCATCTTCATCGCCTCGACGACGCACAGCACCTGGCCGGCCGTCACCGCCTGCCCCTCCTCGACCTCGACCGCGAGCACCGTGCCCTGCATCGGCGTCGCCACCGCGTCGCGGCTGCCGGCGCCGCCGCCGCGGGCGTGCACGCGCTCGCGCCGCCGCCGCGCGAGCTCGCGCCACGGCGGCTCGGGCTCGCGGAGGCGCACGTGGAAGCGCCTGCCGTCGATCTCGACCACCCGGTCGCGGGCCACGCTCGGGCGTCCGTCCGCCGCCGCCGCTACCGTCGTTGCCCGATGCGACAACTGCTCCGCACGCTCAGCCAGCTCCTCCGACTCCACCACGCCGTGGCAGCTCGCGCCCGCCGCGAAGCACGGGTGCTCGAGCAGCGCGCGGTGAAACCCGACGAGCGTGCGCACGCCGCCGATCTCGAACTCCGCGAGCGCCCGCAGCATCCGCCGCCGAGCCTGCTCGCGATCCGGCGCGTGGACGATGAGCTTCGCCACCATCGGGTCGTACAGGGGCAGGATCTCCGAGCCGGCCTCGACTCCCGAGTCGATCCGGATGCCGATCCCGCCCGGCTCCCGGTAGTGGGTGATCACGCCCGGGGAGGGGAGGAAGCCCGTCGCCGGGTCCTCCGCGTTGATGCGGCACTCGATTGCGTGCCCGTGCAGGCGCACGTCGTCCTGCCGCAGCGAGAGCGGCTCGCCCGCGGCGATCAGCACCTGCTCGCGCACGAGGTCGATGCCCGTCGCCATCTCGGTCACGGTGTGCTCCACCTGAATCCGCGTGTTCATCTCGAGGAAGAAGTACTCGCCCTCGCGCGAGAGCAGGCCTTCGACCGTGCCGGCGCTCCGGTAGCCGACGGCGCGGGCCGCGTCCACGGCGATGCGCCCGATGCGCTCGCGGAGCTCGCCGTCCACGGCGGGCGACGGCGTCTCCTCGACGAGCTTCTGGTGCCGGCGCTGGATCGTGCAGTCGCGCTCGCCGAGGTGGATCACGTTGCCGTGCGCGTCCCCGAGCACCTGCACCTCGACGTGCCGCGGCTCCTCGAGGTACCGCTCGATGTAGACGGTGGCGTCCGAGAAGTACGCCTCGCCCTCGCGCCGCGCCGAGTCGAGCGCCCGCTCTGCCTCCTCCGGCGAGCCGACGATCTTGAGGCCCTTGCCGCCTCCGCCCGCCGACGCCTTGATCGCGAGCGGCCATCCGAGCTCCTCGCCGATCCGAACGAGGTCCGCGGCGGCGGCAAGCGGCTCCGTCGTGCCCGGCACGATGGGGACGCCCGCGGCGCGCATGCGCTCGCGTGCGGCGATCTTCGACCCCATCGCCTCGATCGCCGCCGGCGGTGGCCCGATCCACACGAGCCCGCGCTCCTCGACGAGCCGGGCGAATGCGGCGTTCTCGGCGAGGAACCCGTAGCCGGGGTGGATCGCCTGCGCCCCCGCCCGGCGGGCGACCTCGACGATCCGCTCGCCGACGAGGTAGCTCTCCGACGCCGGACCCGGGCCGATCGCGTACGCCTCGTCCGCGGCGCGCACGTGCCGCGAGCCGGCGTCCGGCTCGGAGTAGACGGCGACGCACGCGATGCCGAGCTCGCGCAGCGTCCGGAAGACGCGGACCGCGATCTCGCCGCGGTTGGCGACCAGGACTTTCTCGAACGGGGGCACGGCTCCGTATTCTCCCTCCCGGATGGGGCTTCCCGATCAGCTGACCGTCGCGAGGGCGCTGTCCGTGCCCGTGGTCGTCCTGCTGTACGAGCTCGACTTCGCCCACCACGACTACTGGGCGACGGCGCTCTTCTGCGTCGCGATGTCGACCGACTGGCTCGACGGACGGATCGCGCGCCGCTGCGGCCACACCTCGGCGCTGGGCTCACTCCTCGACCCGATCGCGGACAAGATCCTCGTCCTCGCGGTGCTGATCGTGCTCATCGACCGCGGCGTGTTCCCGGGCTGGATGGTCGCCGCGATCGTGGCGCGCGAGCTCCTCGTGTCCGGGCTCCGCCTGGGCGCGATCGAGCGCGGGATCGTGATCCCGGCCCGCGACCTCGCCAAGCTGAAGACCTGGTCGCAGGCGCTCGCGGCCGCGATCGGCGGGTTCGCCGCTGCTGGCGCGTGGTCCGACACGATCGCCTGGTGGGCACTCCTCGTCGCGCTGGTGCTGACGTGGATCTCGGGCGTCGACTACGCGCGGAGCGCGCCCGCGCTCTTCCGCCGCCGCGCCGTCGCCTGAGGAGCCGGCAGACCGTCCGCCCCGTCGAGACCGGCGCGCCACCACGGGCTCGAATACCCCTCCGGCTCACGCGGCAGCGGGTCGGCTTCGAGCGCCTCCGCGATCGCGCGCCGCTCGTCCGGTTCCGCGTCCGGGGCGACCTCGACGTCCACGCCGGGATTAAAGCGTGCGGTGCCGAGCGCCGATCGGGTTGGAGATGCGCCGCTCCCTCCCGGCCGCCGCCGCCCTCGCCGCGCTGCTCGCGTTCGCTCCCGCCGGGAGCGCCGGGAGGCAGGCCTCGAGCTGGGCGAAGGCGGAGATCGCGGCCGTCGTCGCGGCCGGCCTCCTGGCCCCGGACGTGGCGTCATTCCGCCCCGACGACTCGCTCACGCGCGGCGAGCTCGCGGAGCTCACGGCCGGCCTGACGGGCGTCGACGAGGTGGCACCGGCGGCACCGGACCGTCCCGTCACGCTCGCGGAGCTCGACGCGCGGCTCGTACGCATCCTCGGGCTCCAGGACGCCGCGGCGGCGTTCGCGGCCGGGGCCCGTGCCGTCGGTCTCGCGCCGCCGGGACGGTTCGGCCCGGAGGCGGTGGCGCGGCTGCTCGGGCTGCGGACGAACCACCCTGCCGCGCTCGACGCGCTCGAGCTGCGCCCGAACGATCCCGTCACGCGCGCCGAGGTCGCATTCTCCGTGTCGCGGATCCTGCAGCTCGACCCGGCGCGGATCGAGTCCGCGCGCGCCACCGCGAAGACGTTCGTCCTCCCGCAACTCGACGCGTGGCAGCGGCGCGTGCTCGCGCGCGCGTTCGCGTTCGTCGGCTTCCCGTATGTGTGGGGCGGCGAGAGCGAGACGCGCGACGGCCCGTACGGCCCCCAGGCGCAGGGAGGCTTCGACTGCTCCGGCTTCGTCTGGCGCGTCTACAAGCTCCGGCCGTTCCCGGGCGCCGCAGCGCTCGCGGGCACGCTTCGCGGCCGCACGACCTACGCGATGAGCGGCGAGGTCGCGCCCGCGCTCCGCATCCCCTTCGGCGACCTCCGGCCGGGCGACGTCGTCTTCTTCGGGACGAAGGGCCCGCGCTCGAAGCCGGCCCAGGTCGACCACATGGGAATCTACGCGGGCGGCGGCTGGCTCGTCCACGCGTCGCGGTTCGGAACCACCGTCGTCCCGCTCGCGGGCTGGTTCCGCGACCGGTTCGCGTGGGCGCGGCGGCCGCTCGCCGAGGCCGGGCTCGCGCCCGCAGAACCGGCCCGCTAGCAGCGAAAACGCACAATCACCCCTCCGGGGGATGCAGCCCTGGGGCGAGACGCCGCATGATCCCGAGCGTCTGGCGTCCAACCTGGGGAGGTACTCGGATGTTGCAGTGGAACGCACGGTTCGCGGCCGTTCTCGCGGCACTCGCCGTGGTCGCCGCCGGTCTCGGCTACGGCTGGACCGGCTGGCAGTGGTAACGGCGTAGGGGGAGGCCGTCCGGTGGGCTCGAGGGCGGCTCTCCCGGCGCGGCTCCTCGCGGTGCTGGCGCCCGTCTCGCTCGCGGGCCTGGCGATCGTCGCAGTCGCGATCCACGAGTTCGCGACCACTCCCCGCGAGGTGGCCGATCTCGTCGGCATCGCGACGCTCTTCGTCGTCGTCGTCATCGCCGAGCGCCATCCGGTGCCGGTCGAGGGGATCGACACGCGGGGCGTCTCGCTCGGTGTCGTCTTCGCCGTCTCGGCCGTCGTCCTGTTCGGCTGGGAGACGGGCACGCTCGTGTGGGTCGGAGCGCTCGTGGTCGCGAACCTCATCGACCACCGGCCGCTCGTCCGCATGCAGTACAACGCGGCAACGTTCGCGATCGACTGCGCCGCGGCCGGCATCCTGATCGCGCCCTTCGAGGGCGACGAGCCGGGGCCGCTGCTCGCGCGCGTCGTGATCGCGTTCGTGACCCAGTTCGCCGTCAACTGGCTGCTCGTGAGCCTCGTCGTCGCGGTGAGCGCCGACCGCCCGTTCCTCCGGCTCGCCTGGCAGAACCTCCAGTCCGTGATCGTCCCCGTGGCGCTGATGGCGTCAGCCGCGCTGATGCTCGTCGTGCTCTGGCAGCGCTCTCCCTTCTTCGCGGCCGCGCTGATCGGCCCGCTGCTCGCGATCGCGCTCTACCAACGCTCCACGCACCGGGCGATGCGCGCCATGCGGCTCGCGCTCACCGACCCGCTCACCGGGCTCGGCAACCACCGCCACTTCCACGAGCGGCTCCAGCGCGAGTTGCTCGACGCCCACGAGCGCGGCACCCCGCTGTCGCTCTGCCTGATCGACGTCGACGACTTCAAGACCATCAACGACCGGTTCGGCCACCCCGTCGGCGACCGCGTCCTGTCCCAGCTCGCGACGAAGCTCCGCCAGGGCGGCGAGGGCTTCCGCCTCGGCGGCGACGAGTTCGCGGTCCTCCTCCCCGACTACGACCAGCGCGAGGCGCAGACGGCGGCCGCCTCGATCGTCGAGCGCCTCGCCACCGCGTCGCTCGACCCGGGCGTGACGATGACGGTCAGCGCCGGCGTGGCCACGTACCCGTCCCAGGGCGTCGGGCGCGACGAGCTGATTCGCCTCGCCGACAGCGCGCTCTACTGGGCGAAGGAGCACGGGAAGAACCAGGTGCGCGCCTACCGGCCGGACGTCGTCGAGCTCGCGGAGCTGAAGAAGCTCGCGAGCGGAGCCGACAAGGCCGCGCGCTACCGCGCCGCAGCGAGCCTCGCGAAGGCCGTCGACGCGCGCGACGTCTACACGGGCAGCCACTCGGAGCGCGTCGCCGAGCTCGCCGCGCGTACGGCCCGCCGCCTCGGCCTCGACGACGAGCTCGTCGAGCTCACGCGCCTCGCCGGCAGCCTGCACGACCTCGGGAAGCTGGCGATCCCGGAGGAGATCCTCCGCAAGCCGGGACCGCTCACCGAGCCGGAGCGGCTCGTGCTGGAGCGCCACCCGCAGATCGGGTACCGGATGCTCGAGAGCCTCGGCGTCGACCCGCTTGCGGACTGGGTGCTCCACCACCACGAGCGGTGGGACGGGGCCGGCTACCCCGAGGGCCTCGCCGGTGCGGCGATCCCGCTCGGCGCGCGGATCATCTTCGTCGCCGACGCGTACGACGCGATGACGTCCGACCGCGTCTACCGCGCGCGGCTCACGGACGAGGAGGCGGTCGCCGAGCTCCGGCGGTGCGCCGGGACGCAGTTCGACCCGGTCGTCGTGGCGGCGTTCGCGGCCGAGGTCGGCCACGCGGAGCCGGCGCTGCGGGCGGTCGTCGCCTAGCGCCGCGCGTTCGGCCCGCGACGCGCCGCACAGGACTCGCGAGCCGACGAGGAGGTCCCTCGTAAGGTCGACGAGCCGCGGGCACCGCCGCTCGTCCCATGAGGCCATGCCTCCAGCCTTCCCGCCCGTGCCGGTGAACGCCATCGCCCGTCAGGTGGTTCGGCACGCGGGTTGACGCCGGACCTGCGCCGTCAGCTGCGGAGGGTGCGTACGACGTACGAGCCAAGCAGCCCCAGGAAGAGCAGCAGCGACGCGGCTGTGAGGCCGGCGAAGATCCACGCGGCGGCGCCGCCCACCGCCTCCGGGCCGTCGAGGAAGGAGGGGAGGCCCGCGCGACCGGAGCCCTCGCCGGCGCCGGGGGCCGACGACGAGCCGCCGCCGACACCGGCGGCGCCGCCGGCCTGTGCCTCCGCGTCGCCGGCGTCGCCGGCCGAGGAGGGCGCCGCCGCATACCGCTCCCCGACCACGAGGACGCGTCCGCCGAACAGCCCGCCGGAGGCGTCGCGACACGCCGGGAGCCGCCGCTCGACGGGCCGCACGGCCGCGTGACCGGACGCGTCGTAGGCGAGGGAGAGGACGACGGTGCCGACGAGCGTCCGTGCACCGCCGGGAGCGAGGGTGTACGCCTCGAGCCGGAAGACGCCTTCCGGGAGCCGCCCGCCGCGGACGCGGCCGGTCAGGGGGACCGCGGTCGCGCCGCGGCCGGCACGGACGCGGAGCGTTCCCGCCACGTCGCAGGTCCAGCCGGGGCCGCGGAAGACGAGCAGCACGCGCGCCGCGCGGTCGAGCCGGAGCACGAGCCTCGCCGGCCTGCGGCTGCCGCGTGGTGAGGGACGGAGGTCCGCGCGCGCGGCGGTCCCGGCGGGCGTGCCACCGGCGGTGCCGGTGCTCTCACCGTCGGAGGCACCGATGCCGCCGGAGGAAGGAGGTGCAGAGCCCGCCGTGCCGGCGGACCCCCCGGCCGGCGAGCCGGACGGAGCGGCCGTCCCCGGAAGGGCGGGCGTGCCCGGCGACCCGGCGGACGGCGACGGGGCGACGGTCGCCGACACAGCCGGCGTCGACACCGAGGTGGTCGCGACCGGCGTCGCCACCGTCGTCGTCACGACCGGCGTGGAGACGGCGGTCGTCACGACGGGGGTGGACACGGCCGTGGTCACGACCGGCGTGGACACGGTCGTGGTGACGAGCGGCGTGGAGACCGCGGTCGTCACGACCGGCGTCGAGACGGACACGGTGCCGGGGATCGTCGTCGGCACCGTCGCCGCGTTCGCGCCGTGCACGAGCGCGAACGCAGCCGCGATCCCGCCGACGCCGGCGAGGGCGCACCCCGCCGCGGCTACGAGGCCACGGCGGGCGCCGCAAGCCCACCTCACCTTCACGAAGGGAGAACGCCGTCGCGGGCCGAGCGGTTACGCCCTCGCGAGACCGGATCTCAGAGCGGGATGTTGCCGTGCTTGCGCTGCGGTCGCGCCTCGCGCTTCGTCAGCGCCGTCTCGAGCGCGGCGACGAGCACCGGTCGCGTCCGCCGCGGCTCGATCACGTCGTCGACGTAGCCGCGCTCGGCGGCGACATACGGGTTCGCGAAGCGCGCCTTGTAGTCGGCGATGAGCTCCTCGCGCCGCGCCTCGGGGTCGTCCGCCTCGGCGAGCTCCTTGCGGAAGACGATGTTGACGGCGCCCTCCGGCCCCATCACCGCCACCTCCGCCGTCGGCCACGCGAGGTTGAAGTCCGCGCGGATGTGCTTCGAGCTCATCACGTCGTAGGCGCCGCCGTAGGCCTTGCGCGTGATCACGGCCAGCTTCGGCACGGTCGCCTCGGCGTACGCGTAGAGCAGCTTCGCGCCGTGGCGGATGATCCCGCCCCACTCCTGCGCCGTCCCCGGGAGGAAGCCGGGCACGTCGACGAACGTCACGAGCGGGATGTTGAAGGCGTCGCACGTGCGCACGAACCGCGCCGCCTTCACCGACGAGTCGATGTCGAGCACTCCGGCGAGCGAGCGCGGCTGGTTGCCGACGACGCCAACGACGTGGCCGCCGAGCCGCGCGAGGCCGCAGACGACGTTCTCCGCGTACCGCTCGTGCACCTCGAGGAACTCGCCGTCGTCCATCACGCGCCGGATCACGTCGTGCATGTCGTACGGCTTGTTCGGGTGGTCGGGGACGACCTCGTCGAGCGCCGCGTCCTCGCGGTCGACGGGATCGACCGGCGCCGCGTACGGCGGGCGCTCGAGGTTGTTCTGGGGCAGGAACGAGAGCAGGTAGCGCGCGTCCTCGAGGCACGCCTCCTCGTCGGGAGCGGTGAAGTGCGCCACGCCCGAGCGCGAGGCGTGCGTCATCGCGCCGCCGAGGTCCTCGAACGAGACCTCCTCGCCGGTCACCGTCTTCACGACGTCGGGGCCGGTGATGAACATGTACGAGGAGCCCTCGACCATGAACACGAAGTCCGTGATCGCGGGCGAGTACACGGCGCCGCCGGCGCACGGGCCCATCACGAGCGAGAGCTGCGGGACGACGCCGGAGCTCTGCACGTTCCGCCAGAAGATCTCGGCGTAGCCCGCGAGCGAGACGACGCCCTCCTGGATGCGGGCGCCCCCGGAGTCGTTGATGCCGACGACGGGACAGCCGTACGTCACCGCCATGTCCATCACCTTGCAGATCTTCTCCGCGAACACCTCCGACAGGGAGCCGCCGAACACCGTGAAGTCCTGCGAGAAGACGAACACCTTGCGCCCGAACACGGTCCCGTGCCCGGTGACGACCGCATCGCCCCACGGACGGCGCTCGAGCATCCCGAAGTTCGGCTCCCGGTGGCGGACGTAGCGGTCGAGCTCGACGAACGAACCGGGGTCGCACAGGCGCTCCGCGCGCTCGCGCGCGAGCAGCTTCCCGGCCGCACGCTGCTTCTCGACCGCCTTCTCCGTCCCCGCGTGGAGCGCCTCGTCCCGGAGCGCCTCCAGGCGGCGCAGCTTGTCGGCGGTCGAGTCGGCGGCGGCGTGCGGCCTGTCGTCCGTGGCGGCCATCCCGCGCAGCCTAGTATCAGCGGGGTGAGGCTGCCGCCGCTCGACCGCTCGACGATCTGGCCGTACGAGGAGGGCGAGCCGGGGCGCTTCTACTACCAGCGGAACGGCAGCCCGGTCGCAGCCGCGGCCGAGCGCGCGCTCGGCGAGCTCGACGGCGGGCACGCGGTTCTCTTCCCGTCCGGCGCAGGGGCGATCACGGGGCTGGCGCTGTCGACGCTCGAGCCGGGGGCGACGATCGCGCTCGCCCGCGACGCGTACTACGGCACCGGCCTCACGCTTCGCGCGCTCGGGCGCTGGGGGCTCCGCCACGTCGAGTACGACCAGGGCGGGGCGCCGCCCGGGGACGCGCAGCTCGTCTGGGTGGAAGCGCCGTCGAACCCGCTCCTGTCGATGCCCGACCTCGAGGCCGCAGCCGCGCACCCGGGGCCGCTCGTCGTCGACGCGACCGCCGCCACGCCCGTCCACCTGCGCCCGCTCGAGCACGGCGCGGACTACGTCGTCCACAGCGCCACGAAGTTCCTCGGCGGGCACCACGACGTGCTGCTGGGCGCGGTCGTCTGCCGCAGCGCGGAGGACGCGGAGCGGATCGGCGCCTTCCGCAACGTCACGGGCAACGTCCCCGCGCCCGACGCCTCGTGGCTCCTGCTCCGCAGCCTCGAGACGCTCCCGCTGCGGATGGAACGGCACACGGCGTCGGCGACGGAGCTCGCGCGACGCCTGGCGGAACATCCGGCGGTGGAGCGTGTCCGCTACCCGGGGTTCGGCGGGATGCTGTCGTTCGACGTCGCCGGCGGCGGCGAGGCGGCGCGGCGGCTCGAGACGGGGGTGCAGCGGATCGTGAACGCGACGAGCCTCGGCGGCACGACGACCACGCTCGAGACGCGCTTCCGCTGGGAGCCGGACCGCGTGCCCGCGAACCTCGTCCGGCTCAGTGTCGGGCTCGAGCCCGTGGACGAGCTCTGGGACGATCTGAACCGGGCCCTGAGCAGCTAGATTCGTCCGCCGAGGGGTCGCGACGGTCGCAGGAAGGGGCCGGCCGGCTCTGAACAGGAGGACCCCGGCCCGCGGGCCCCCGCCGGGCCGGCAGCGCGCCGCCCGGCGCGCCCCGCAGCCATCGCCCAGAGGAGGAGACCTTGGCGGCACAGGAGAAGCGACAGACCGCGAGGCGAGCCGCGGTCGCCGCCGACGGCGGCGGCGCGACCAACGGCGCCGTGCCGGCCGGCGAGCTCGAGGAGCTCCTGCACGCCCTCCGCGAGGCGCGGAGCGGCCGGCTCGGGGTGCGCCTCTCGACGCGCAAGCCGGGGATCGTGGGCGAGCTCGCCGCCGCCTTCAACGACCTCACCGCGATGCCCGAGCGGATGACGAAGGAGCTCGCGCGGGTGAGCGACGCCGTCGGCCGCGACGGCAAGCTTTCCGAGCGCGCCCGGCTCGACGGTGCCGAGGGCGCGTGGGCCGCCAAGCTCGACGCCGTCAACCGGCTGATCGACAACCTCGTCCGCCCGACCCGCGAGGTCGGACGCGTGCTCCAGGCGGTCGCGGAGGGCGACCTCTCCCAGAAGATGGCGCTCGAGATCGACGGCCAGCCGGTGAAGGGCGAGTTCGCGCGCATCGGGACGACCGTGAACGCGATGGTCGGCCAGCTGTCCGCGTTCGCCGCCGAGGTCACGCGCGTCGCGCGCGAGGTCGGCACCGAGGGGCGTCTCGGGGGCCAGGCGCGCGTGAAGGGCGTCTCCGGCGTCTGGCGCGACCTCACCGACTCGGTCAACCGGATGGCCTCGAACCTGACCGCGCAGGTCCGGGACATCGCGGACGTGACGACCGCCGTCGCGCGCGGCGACCTGAGCAAGAAGGTGACCGCCGACGTGAGCGGCGAGGTGCTCGAGCTGAAGGACACCGTGAACACGATGGTCGACCAGCTCGCGATCTTCGCCGACGAGGTCACGCGCGTCGCGCGCGAGGTCGGGACGGAGGGGAAGCTCGGCGGCCAGGCGCAGGTGCGGGGCGTCTCCGGCGTCTGGCGCGACCTCACAGAGAACGTCAACACGCTCGCGGGCAACCTGACCTCGCAGGTCCGCAACATCGCGGCCGTCACCACCGCGGTCGCGAACGGCGACCTGAGCAAGAAGATCACCGTCGACGTCCGCGGCGAGGTGCTCGAGCTCAAGGAGACCATCAACACGATGGTCGACCAGCTGCGCTCGTTCTCGTCGGAGGTCACCCGCGTGGCGCGCGAGGTCGGGACCGAGGGGCAGCTCGGCGGGCAGGCGTACGTCGAGGGCGTGTCGGGCGTGTGGGAGGACCTGACCGACAACGTCAACACCCTCGCGCGCAACCTGACGAGCCAGGTCCGCAACATCGCCGACGTGACCACCGCCGTCGCGCGCGGCGACCTGACGAGGAAGATCACGGTCGAGGCGAGCGGCGAGGTCGCCGCGCTCGCGGCGACGATCAACACGATGGTCGACCAGCTGTCGGCGTTCGCCGCCGAGGTCACACGCGTCGCCCGCGAGGTCGGCACCGACGGACGGCTCGGCGGCCAGGCGAAGGTCGAGGGCGTCAGCGGCACCTGGCGCGACCTGACCGAGAGCGTCAACTCGATGGCGTCGAACCTGACCACGCAGGTCCGCAACATCGCGGACGTCACGACCGCGGTCGCGAACGGCGACCTCACCCGCAAGATCACCGTCGAGGCCGCCGGGGAGGTGGCCGCCCTCGCCGCCACGATCAACACGATGGTCGACCAGCTCTCCGCCTTCGCGGACGAGGTCACCCGCGTCGCCCGCGAGGTCGGCACCGAGGGACGGCTCGGCGGCCAGGCGAAGGTCGAGGGCGTCAGCGGCACGTGGCGCGACCTGACCGAGAGCGTCAACAGCATGGCCTCCAACCTCACGAGTCAGGTGCGGAACATCGCCGAGGTCACGACCGCGGTCGCGAACGGCGACCTCGCCCAGAAGGTGACGGTCGACGTGCGCGGCGAGGTCGCCGAGCTCAAGGACACGATCAACACGATGGTCGACCAGCTGTCGGCGTTCGCAGCCGAGGTCACGCGCGTCGCCCGGGAGGTCGGCACCGAGGGGCGGCTGGGCGGGCAGGCCGAGGTCGAGGGCGCGTCGGGCGTGTGGCGCGGCCTCACGGAGAACGTCAACACGCTCGCCGGCAACCTCACGAGCCAGGTGCGCAACATCGCCGACGTGACGACGGCGGTCGCGAACGGCGACCTCAGCCGCAAGATCACGGTCGAGGCGGCCGGCGAGGTCGCCGAACTGAAGAACACCGTCAACCTGATGGTCGACCAGCTGCGCGGGTTCGCCGCCGAGGTCACCCGCGTCGCCCGTGAGGTGGGCACGGAGGGCCGCCTCGGCGGCGTCGCCACCGTTCCGGGCGTCTCCGGGGTGTGGAAGGACCTGACCGACAACGTCAACACGCTCGCCGCGAACCTCACGAGCCAGGTACGGAACATCGCGGGTGTCACGACCGCGGTCGCGAACGGCGACCTCAGCCGCACGATCACCATCGAGGCCGCCGGCGAGGTCGCGGAGCTGAAGGACACGATCAACACGATGGTCGACCAGCTCTCC